>JBAZRS010000011.1:0-8610 GCA_041662825.1 Victivallales bacterium
GTCACATATGCTATCGAGCGGCGAAGCTTCTGGATGTCAAGTTCGCAGTAGTCGGTTCCGGAAACGGTTATTTTCCCCGAGCTGGGACGGAGAAGACCTGTGATCATATTTATAAATGTGGACTTGCCCGAGCCTGATTCACCGACAAATCCGACAAATGATTTCTGCGGGATTGTGAGCGATATTTCGGAAAGGACAGTTGACGATGAAGATGCGTATTGGAAGGATACCTCATGCAGGACGATTGGACCTGAGAAATCAGGGGCTTTCCTGTTGGCGTGAGACGGTTCGGCATTCTTCAGCAAGTTTCCGAGGAAGGCTGTGTAAACATCGATCGA
The DNA here is from genome assembly GCA_041662825.1 of Victivallales bacterium. Lineage (GTDB taxonomy): Bacteria > Verrucomicrobiota > Lentisphaeria > Victivallales > GWF2-50-93 > GWF2-50-93. The sequence goes on from JBAZRS010000011.1 coordinate 339, forward strand.
GCCCGACGTGGAGAGGAATTTCTGGTAGGATGTCGGGACGCTTATCGCCTGCTGTGCGCAATGATAGAGCAGCCCGAGCACTGCGCATGCCTCTATTATGGGGCTGTGCAGGACTGCCACCTGCCAGTAGGTGAGTCCGCAGATGATCACAACGGCAAAAGGGGTCATGACATTCGGTGACACGCTTCCCCATACGGATATCCTGATCATAAGCGAGGCGATGTTGCGGGCGATCTTGTCGAGTTTCTTGTAGGTCTTCTGATATGTGCCTGTCGACTTCAGGTACCGGTAGTTGGAAAGCACCTGGAGTATGATGCCGTTGATCTCCCCGTTTGCGGATACGGTTTCCAGGGAAAGCGTTTTCAGCTTGCGGCTGACATGCCTGATGATTATGCCCATCGGCGCGAACGTGATTATGGCGAGCATCGCCATCTTGTAGTTGACGAGAAGGGGAAGTACCAGATACGCTATGACGAAGATGGAAGATGAAATGACTGTCACGAACGCACGCAGGGACTGTACAACTATCTTCAGCTGGACTATCGCGATATTGCTCAGGTCCCCGATGTTGTATGACAGGAAAGTTTGATAGTCAGCCAGGTAGAGGGCGTCAAGAAGCTCCTTCTGGAGGCGCATATAGAGGTTTCCAAGAAAGCTGGATATGTACCATTCGCTGAACATCAGCAGAGCTCCCCTCAGTGAGAAAAAGAATGCTGTTAAAACAAGGAGGGTGGCCAGTGTTGAGGAGGATTCGGAAGAGAACGGCAGATATTTAATGAACGAAAGAAGGGTTCTCGATATGAAATTGCTTTCCCCAAGTCCGACACCGTGGTTGATGGCGGAAATTATCGATGCCGCAGCCAGGGCCTCGCAGGCTGCGGCCGCAATAGAGAGGAGAAGGAAGAAGAGTACTTTCCCCCTGCTTATCCTGCAAGCGAACAGTATATAATGGAATAATTCTTTCATATGGGAGCAGTTTTCATTTTCGTTGTCTTATTGATAGCCGGCAATGCGGAAATAGAAGGGCATCATTTTTGCCTGGTAATGTATGTCCGGCAGGTGTTGTGTCTGGTTCCCCAGAAACGCTTCCACCTCGAGGAACAGTCCGGGTTTGAATTCTTTGTCAAGACGGTCGTCTATATCCGCTTTCTGTATGGCGACAGAGCCGATTTCCTGTATTTGCAGTTCTTCCAGGGGGCGTAGGATAAGCCGCCGCCTGGCGGTCAGGAATTCGACTCCCCATCGTCCCGGGGCGGCCCAGTCGGAGAAATATGAGAAGGGGGCTCCCTTTTCTGTCCTGCCCGCACCGGTGAACATGGATGCGGAAGGATGCCAGGGGAGGCTGCCGTCAACGAAACATTCAAGCTGTTGCGGACAGCCGCCCATGAAAAACGCCAGGTCGGCCACATGTGTCGAGTTTGCAAGGAACCATTTTTCCTTCACGCCCGGAGCTTTCTTCAATGGGGAGATCCGGTGGCTCCACTCGGTGAATTCAAAAGTGAATGAGCGCAGACCTCCATCCTCGGCGATGATGCCCATGGCGGCCCGCACCGAACTGTAAAAACGCCTGTTATAGGCGATTGAAATGTTTGCGTTCCGGCGTCTGGATTCTTCTGCAAGGGCGGCAGTCTCGGACAATTCCAGAGATGCGGGCTTTTCAACAAGGATGCGTTTCACTCCGAACGAAAGCAGTTCCATGCTTGTCTGGTAAAGGTGCTCGACTCCCACGGCCACGATGGCGCAGCATGGGGGGGAGGGCTTTGTAGCAAGGAATGAACTTATCCCCCCGGTAACTACCGGCACTCCTGTGGACTTGGTGAACTCCTCGGCGCTTGCCTCGCCGCGGCCCAAAACTGTGAAATCCCTTCTCATCGCCAGCAGAACCTTGGCGTATTCTTTTGCCATCGGGCCTGCTCCTGCGAGCCATATTTTCCCTGTTTCATTGCTCATGTTATCGGGCACCTTGGTGATGATGACTTATTGATGGAATTGATATGTGAAAGAAATCCGTTCAGGACCGGAATATGGAGTTTCGCGGAATCCCCATATGGCGTCAGGCCGCAGCCACCGTCGGACAGGATGTCACGGGAGACGAGATGTGACATTTCGCTTTGCCTGGGTATTGAGAAGGGATGATTTCCGGTCGGGAAACCTTCAATTCCCTCCATTATGAAATAGCCCTCTGTCTCATTCACGTCAACGCAAAATCCGTCGCCTTCTATTTTTAGGGTCACCGGCGCTTTTATCCCCTTTGCAGCCTCGATGCTGAAACTTGCACCCCCTGCGAATACTCCCCTCAGTTTTCCAGACAGGTCGACGAAAGACGGCCTGTTGCTGGCATGGATTTCCCTGTCAAGCTCCGATATGTCCAAGCTGTATGAGAGTTCCCCGCAGAGGAAGGAAAAGAGGTCGATGAAATGGATTGCATTTGACGCCATTCCCCACATGCCCCCTGAAACAGAGAAGCTTGAAATTCTGCGCCCCTTCAGAGCCTCCCTTATCCGGATGTACTGGGGAGTCACCCTTCGGGGGCAGTTGACCCACACCTTGCAGCTGTTTCCCCTGAAGATGGACGAAGCTTCGTTTATTTCAGCTGCCGACTGGAATATGACTTTCTCAAGAAGGAAGTTTGAAATGTGAATCCCGGGGACAATGCTTCTTATTATCTGGAGACGGACATCCGAGGTGCTGGCGATTATGCACAAGTCCGCTTTCCCGAGTCCCGTATCCTCCGGGAGTCTGCAAAAGGATGTCTTGCGGATCATGCTGTTCGCCGGAATTTCGTTGAAGCGGCTGCGCGAGACCTCCAGGGATTTTTCAGACGGATCGACAACGAATATGTTTGAAGGCAAATCTATAAGGGCAAGCCCCTGCAGATGCCTGCTTCCAAGATTACCTGCACCGACCAGTAGAATGTCATAAATTTCCTTTTTCATCGGCATAATCCATTTATAAGTTCATGGTATTTCACGTCGATCACTTTGGTTCCGGCGACATTCAGGATATTCTCGGACTGGATTTTTCTCTCGTCCCTTGAAAATTCCGAAGCCTTCATGATTTTCTCGGCGAAAAGTTTCGGGACGAGATCAGAGACATATCCGTTCTGCCCGTCCTTTATCCAGACGTCTGTAATTCCGCTGATCCGGTTTGCGACAACCGGAAGTCCGCATGCGATGCTTTCAAGGAGAGGAGTGCCCAAGCCTTCACTTAAGGTGGGGAACCCGTATATGTCGGACATCTGGTAATACTGTTCGATGTTCTTTATGAAGCCGCTTTCAAGATGGATCCTCGAAGACAGTCCGGCATCCACAATCATTTTCTTGAGATCTCTGAACAAAGTGGAATCCCTTTTCACAAGCGGACCGGAATTGACGATAGGGCCTCCGAGGAAAAGCTTGAAATTATCAGGAAGCCTCCTTATGGCTTCAACAAGGAAGCTGTGGTTTTTCTTGGGGTTGAACTTTGCGATATACGAAACCACCGTGTCGGATTCGGTGAATGGCGTCAGCTTCCTCCTAAGCGCAAATTTTACCGACTCGTTAACAGTACTGAAACGGGATTCGTCGACTGGATTCGGCCTGCACCACAGATTTTTCTCCAGTATTCCGTTCTTGAGGCAAACGGCCTTGAGCCTTTCGGAAATGCATACGTACATGTGCTTTGCAGGGAGCTTGCATGAAACCTCGATCCTGTTGATCCGTGGAATGTATTGCAGTGGAGTGTCCATCTCATTGCATAGCTCGATTATCGCCGGGATATTGTTCCTCCTTGCAAAATCTAGAGCGGAAGCGGTGACATAGTTTTTCCCGAACACATGCATAATGTCAGGTTTTGCCATCTCTTTCATGTATCTTGCCGTAGCGGCATGTTCCGCATGGAAATTAAGCGGGATCTGCAGTGTCCGAAGGAAGTTGCCGGCAAGTTCAGGGAAAGGCTTGCAGGATATGCGTCTGACTTTAAATCCCTCATGGATATAGTCGCAGCAGGAATTTTCCGTTTCGGAGCCGGTGATGACATCGACATTTATTTCCGCATGTTTCGCCGTCAGCCTCTTGTAGAGGTTATGCGCCCTGTATCCGGAGCCTGAATATTCAGGCATGTATTTGCTTGAGACCAGAAGGATGTTCATTTGTTTTTCAGCTCGTGGTTTTGATCAGGCAATTTAGGGAAATCCCTGAAATGGAAAAGATGGCTTTTGCATCTGCAGTCTGAGGATCCGAATCCGGCAACATGGACTCCGCCTGATTTTTCAAGTTCTGCAGCAGCCCTGCATTCATCGGATTTTCTGTCTGTCTCCCTGACAAAGACATTTTTCACTTCAGCTTTTACGAGCAGGTAGTCTATATGCCAGTGAAGTTTTTTGCTCTTTCTGAGATGTCGGGCAACCCGCTGTTCAATCCCGCCCATTGCAGAACCCGTGTAGGCATAATAGCCTTTCTTGAAATCAACGGCTCCAAGAGAACCGACTTCAATCCGCGTGTCCCCGTGCAGGAATATTTTCAAGATGTAAACGCCTGTCACGATTATCCCGTCGCATGCATGGCGGCATGCGGATTTTGTTATTGCCGATTATACAGGCGTTGAAACGCCTGCCTGTTTCCAAGATGTCCCGCAGGGACATCAATTGGATAAAGTATATTGATTTGTTAAAACTAGGACATTTCTCCACGCATCAAAGAGATTGAATATTTTGAACAAAGAAAATCCGTGAATCCCGGAGGGATGACTTGATAATAGGCAGGCGTTTCAACGCCTGTGCGCAAATGCAAAAAAACGATCAGCATGCCGTAGGTATGCGGTGGATTTTGTGGTTTATTCATTTCATGGCATCGATCAGCCTGTCTGCGAAATTTGCAAGACCTTCAGGGGAGATGGCGTCCTTGTAGGCATTCTGGGCGTTAATTGCGAGATGTATCCTCTGATAGGGGTTTTCCTGGAGCATCTTTATTTTTCCTTCCATGTCGGATAAGTCCCATTTGTGTTCCATGAAGGTCCTGTCGGACTGGAAAAGATCCGGCCATGTTTCCATGTGGCTCATGTCCGGTTTCACAAGTGCGGCGCCGCAGATGATGATCTCAAAGTCGCGCAGCGTTATCTCTCCGACCCCGAAAGGGCCGATCCCGACCTGCGAATTCCGCAATTCTGAGAAATATTCCTGTAAACTGATTTTGGAAGTCGGGACATTCATGCCCCGCATGGCTTCAATGACAGCTTTCCTGTGAGCGACAACAGAAGGGCGCGAATGTGAAAGGCCGAGCCTGCAACTGACAACCACATTGCGCTGAATGTTCGGAGGAGTGAACCTGATTGACAATCCTTCGCATATGAGAGACGAGGTCCATGGTCTTGTCTTCTGCCTTATTCTTGCGGCAAGCCCGAAGCGGGATTCGCTGTAATTCTCGAAACATGTGTTCCATGAAACCCTTATTTTCCCGAGATCATTTTCGGAAGCCAGCGGAAAAGACTCATCCTTTTCCCCTGTCTTGTAGAGATCATCAAAATAATCGGTGAACATGCGGCCGGTCCGGAACCTCTTGAGGTATTGCCTCCTGTCCTTGAAGACCTGGCTTTTCAGAAACAAGTCGACATATGGCATGACTTCGAACTGTGTGCACCAGGTGCTGTCGGTGGTGTCAAACCAGTATATTTTAAGATTTTCAGCTTTCGCTTTTTCCAGAAAGCTGAAGATATCCGTTTTTTTGCTTGACCAGAATGACCGGAAGACATTTGAATTTACAAAAACAATGTCGCAGTTGAAAATCTTTTCAGACATTTTCCAGTGGAAATTCAGATTATAACCTTTTTCCTCGAAATACGGCTTCGAAACCAGCAGCGGACAGTTGAACGCCTTTGAGTTAGGGCAGGAATTGTTTGTAAGGACGTTGATCTTGGTCATTTTGGATTTGCGTGCATGATGCATGGTTATATTAACTTTTGCCTATTGCATTCATCATGCCTGAAAGCGCCTCTTTCTGCTCATGCGGGATTGATGCGCAGATATCGTCAATGGTTTTGCCGAACTCCAGTTCCGCGATTTGGATGGCGCTCTTCCGGAAATGGCTGTAGTCGCCCGCATTTGAAGCCAGGCCGCGGAATTCGGCATAGGCTGTCCGAAGGGAATTCAAAGCCCTGCAAAGCTTTGTCGGCAGTCCGTTCTCCCGTTTGTGCTCAATGGCGATTTGAATGATCTCGCGGGACATCAGGAAGAGGACAGGCAAATCCTCTTTTGCGCTCAGGAACTTGATGAACTGATCTTTTAATATCGGACTGGAATCGAAATTCAGGTCAAAATCCTTATAGTTGTTCACCATCAGGGAAAAATCCTCATAGGTTTTCGGGCAGTGTTTTAAGATTCCCGAAAGGTATTCTTCGGCGAAAACTATCCTCTCCAAAGGCCTGCCAAGCATGTAGTCAACGCTGATATAGGGCTTGCCTGTTGCGGCGACAAGGTACATTGTCGTAGATACTGCGCCGATAATCAGGTCCTGGTTTTTCAGCCAGGAGGTGAATTCAATGGAATCGTCAATGGCCAGTTTTCCTGATTTGACCAGTTCGGATGACGAATAATTAGGGATGTTCTCCAGGAAATACGGCCTGAGGCTGTATTCGTACTTGTCTGTGCCGAAATCAAGAATTAACTTCCTTGCCAGCTGCAAATATTTGTTTTGGAAGCAGAATTCCTTGGACATGCTGAAATTGCCGTCGGCGTTCTTGTCGTCCAGGAGTATTTCCAGAACGGAAAACTTTCCGTTGTTGATCCCGCTGCACAGGCCTATGATTCCGATTTTGATCTTGTCTTTTCCGGGAACCGGTTTCCGGGTCCCGTATTTGGCGAGGTCCAGCCTCGGGTGACCGACAACGACAAATTTGCGGTCGAATGCATTGATGTCGCCGGTTATCCATTTCCAGTTGTTTTTTTCCGCGTAATCTGCAATCATCCTCTTTGTCTCTTTTCCCCAGAGGAACACCCTGCCCATATATTGATACTTTGCGGGATCCGACGCTATTTCAAGTTCGAAGGACGGATATGTGTCAAAGCGGCAGCTTTCGGCGTTCCACAACACCAGTTGGGCGTCGGGGAAGTTCTTCCGCAGTTGTTCCGTGCGCCCCACCGTCACATAAAACACGACATCCGGTTTCCACAGGCGCATCGGCAGCGATATGTAATCGGTGTTGCTGCATACGGAAACCTCGCATCCCAGATGATCTAGTATCCTGGAAAGGCAGTATACAAAACCGAAATCCCGCTTAAATGTCATGGCATGGAGGAGAACTCTGATTTTATTCCGCATAATACTGTTTTACCTATTTCTTGATGTGGTGGAGTTTTCTGATTATGAAATCGGCCATGTCCAGTTCGAAACGGCTGTCTATGTCGATGGAGTTTGTTTCCCCCATCACAAACGGGACAGTGTTCTTTCCGATCAGGGTCTTGCTCTTGAGAAGCCATTTTATTTTCGCAACATATATGGCGCCGTTCAGGCAGTAGGCCTGCGGAAGGTCCTGCCGCCTCCTGACGAGCCTCGTTTTGATAAGCGGGACAAGCCTGCCTTTCATGTCTGTCCTGTACGTCCAGAACGGAGATTTCTTGGGCTCTGTCACAGAGACGCATGAATCGGCGCCTGAAGAGATGCACTTTTCTATTGCCCCGTCAATGTCCTTGCATGAACGCATAGGTGAGGTTGTCTGGAGCAGTACCATGTAATCATAGTCTCCGCCCATCTTTTTTATGGCATGCAGTATCGCGTCGATGCTCGGGGAACTGTCCGTCGAAAGGGAGGCCGGCCGCCTGAAGGGAACTTCACAGCCCCACTTGCGCGCCACAGCCATGATCTCCGGATTGTCTGAGGAGAGGATCAGCCTGTCGATGTACTTTGATTTCCCGGCCTCTTCGATGGTCCACGCGATGAGAGGCTTGCCCGCCACCGGGATGATGTTTTTCCTGGGGATGCCCTTGCTTCCGCCCCTGGCCGGGATTATGGCCAATATGTTTTCGCCCTTGTACATCAGTTGAATTTCTCCAGGGCGAGTTTGTATTCCTTCCATTCGCCAATGTCTATCCATGCGCTCTCGTTGATCGGATATATGCCGATCTTCCCGCCATTCCGTTTCACGTCCTCGATGAGATGCGTGACATGGAAGAACTCGTCCTGCGGGATATGGCACAGGACTTCGGACTTTATTATGTACATGCCGGTGTTTACCAGGAAGCTGTATTCCGGCTTCTCCTTTATATTGAGTAGAGTCCCCTTCCTGCTGATTTCGCAGATTC
>JBAZRS010000011.1:8620-21783 GCA_041662825.1 Victivallales bacterium
CGTAAGGGATGTTGAAATGCTTGAGAGAGGCGACGAGGGTGATGTCATTGTCCTCCTTCTCGTGGTGATTGAGCACCTCGTTGTAGTCGGCCTCGATGATAATGTCGCAGTTGGTCATGATGAACGAGCCGGAGAAACAGTTCTCGAGCTGCTTCAGGCAGCCGGCGGTGCCGAGAGGCTTGTCCTCGTACAGGTATTTTATCCTGTAGGATGGGGACAGCTCCTCGAAATATGATTTTATGATCTTCGACTTGTGGTTGAGTGAAATGTAGAAGGAGTCAACGTCATATTCCACGAACTTTCCGATGATGATCTCGATTATGGACTTGTCTCCGATCGGGATGAGCGGCTTCGGAAGTATCTTTGTGAACGGGTCGAGTCGCGTGCCCTTGCCTCCCGCCATGATCACGACCGGAAGCCTGATCGGCGTCTTTTTCTCCGGTTTGAGGGTGGAGTTGAACAGCTTCTGGAACGTCAGGATCTGGATTATCCTCCTCTTTGAATCGAGTACCGGGACGATGTCTATCTTCTTCATCGTCATCTGGGATTTCACCTCGTCGACATTGTAGCCCGGAGATGCGAAATACGTGTTTCTGAAACACACTTTCTGGATCTCCGCCTCGAGGCTTCCGCCAGAAAGGATCCATCTTCTTATGTCGCCGTCGGAAAGCGATCCGATCATTTTCCTGTTCTTGTCCACGACAAACAGGATTTTCTTGGATGTTGCGTTGAGCTGGTTCATGGCCGCCTTGAGCCGCGACTTCGGGTCTATCAGTATGTCGGAGAATTCTTTGATCATTTTGCATTACCCCGGATTCTTATATCGTGAAATTTCTTGTTGAGGATGTCGCCGAGGCGGGCTTTTTTCAGGATGTTCTTGATTCGGAGCGAGGCTCCGGGCTTCCCGTAAGGGCTTCCCATATTCCTCAGCGAGGCGAGGAAATCTGCGGAGCACGCCGTGCTGATCGCGGCGGCTATGGTGCCGGCGCCGGGTTCGCAGTCAATCACCGAGCGGGCCTTGATCCTGCCGTCCTGCCGCGAACCTATGTTCACCGTTGGCTTCCTGAAGTAAGGCATCTCTATCAGTCCGCTGGAGGAATTCCCGACAAGTGCGTCGATGTGCTTCAGGGCCGAAAGATATTTCAGCTGGCCGAGTGAATTCACGAACATGCAGCGCCCGGCGTTCCTGTGTGCATAGCCTCCCAGGATCTCCGATATCCTCCTGCCGTCCGCATCTGCGTTCGACTGGGTGAATATGATCTTCGCATCCTTGAAACGGTCCAGCGCTTTCAGTAGCTCCATGGCCTGCGCCTCGACACCGGTCCTGCCCCGGATCACTGGGTGGAAGGTGACAAGGAAGTTTCTGTCGCCGAATGCAAAGCCGGTCTCCTTTGCGAACTCCTCCCTGGAGAGCAGCTTGAGCCTGCTTATGTTGTCAAGCGCGGGCGCTCCGACATTGTAGACGTGCGCCGGATCCTCTCCGAGCTGGATCACCCTGTCCCTGTATTCCTCTGTGGCCGTGAAGTGGAGATGGGACATTTTCGTTATCGAATGCCTTATCTGTTCATCGAAGACCCCCTGTGTGAGTTCGCCGCCGTGGAGATGCGCCACCGGAACCCTTGTGACAAGCGCCGCAGTTACTGCGCTCAGCAACTCGTAGCGGTCGCCGAGCCCGACGACAATGTCCGGTCTCAGCCTGCTGAAACATTCGGCGAACGACATCAGTCCCAGGCCCATCGATTTCGCGATCCCTATGTCGGAATCCGAAGACAGGAGCATCTCGACCTTCTCGTCGATGCGGAAGCCGTCCTTCTCGATTATCTTGTAAGTCATTCCGAATTCGGGGGAAAGGTGGGCGCCTGTGACCGCCAGCTGCAGTTCAAGGGATGGGTCGTTGCCGATCTCTTTCATGAGCCAGTGGAGGAGACCGTATTCCGCACGGGTGCCGGTGACTACGCAGATTTTCCTTTTCATAATTCTATCAATCCGTCCGTGTTAAAGTTTTTTTTCGCCTTTCTCCCTATGACAGTGCCAATCCCCATGGGTGAAATTCCCGTTCCGGGCCTTTTTATGCGAAGGTTGCTTGCTCTGAAAAGTTCGCCCTTCATTATCGGACATGCGGCGACGATGCTTTTTCTCGCCACGCAGATGTTTTTAATCTCGCATCTGGCCGGTTTCTTCACTCCGTCGCCCATCGCCTTCTCTACATTCCTGATGGCGGAGACCATCCCTGCAAACTCCGCCGGACTGGCCGACGCCTTATGATCGGGGCCGGGGAGACTCTTGTCAAGGGTGAAATGCTTTTCGATAACCTTCGCTCCGAGGGCTACTGCCGCAATGGGGATTTCCATTCCTACGGTATGGTCGGAATATCCGACCTCGACCTTGAAGCGTTTCTTCATCGAGAGCATTGCACTGAGGTTTATCTCCGCGTGCGGGGCCGGATACTCGGTCACGCAGTGCAGAAGGGTCACGTTCCTGTTGCCGGCGGAATAAATGATGCCAAGCGCTTCCCGCACCTCCTTCATGGTGGACATTCCGGTCGAGAGGATTATCGGGCATTTCTTCCGGGCTATATGCCTGAGGAACGGGAGATTTGTGATTTCCCCGGATGGAATCTTGAACTTTCTTATGCCGATGCCGTAGAGGAAATCTGCGTCGTCCTCGTCGAACGCGGAAGACAGGAATTCTATGCCCCTTTTCCTGCAGTGCTTTTTCAGGGCCATGTGCGCCGGCCTGCTGAGCTCCAGCTTCTTCAGCATCTCGTACTGCGATTCTGACGAAGATGTATTCCTCTTCTGGTATGCGGCCTTTACAGCGGTGCGTGTGACGACCGAGTCAGCCGTGAAAGTCTGGAACTTGACCGCATCCGCCCCGCATTTTTTCGCGGAATCGACAAGTTTTCTGGCCATGGAAAGCGAACCGTTGTGGTTGACCCCGATTTCTGCGATTATGAATGCTCCGGCGTTCCTCATTTTATCTTCCTCGCAGGATTGCCGACATAGGTGCCTGAAGTTTTACAGTCCCTTATTATTACCGAACCTGCCCCGATTATGCAATTGTTGGCAAGCGTGGTCCCGTGAATTATGGTTGAGCCTGCGCCGATGAATGAATTCCCCCCTATCTTTACTCCGCCGCTAAGGGTTGCCCCTGGTGCGATATGGGTGAAATCGCCAATCGTGCAGTCGTGCTCCACCGTGGAATTGGTGTTGAGAATTACTGCGTTGCCGATGCTTGAACCGCTGTTGACGACCACTCCGTCAAAGAGAACCGTGGCATCACCTATTTCCACGTCTTCATTGACGACCGCGTCTGGGGAAATGACTGGGGGAAGGTGGAAACCGAGATTCTTAAGGTATGCTACTATCCTGTTTCTGCAGTCGGGCTTCTCCGTTTTGCCGATCCCGAGTGCGGCGCATGAGGTGTGAAAGTCACCGGCCAGTTTACTGAGTACCGAATCGTCGCCAAGGTAGCCTATGCCGAGTATTTCACCCTTGTCCTTGATGTCGGTATATCCGATTATGCGGAAATTGTTAAGCTTTTTCAGTACGCTGACCAGCACCTTGGCATGTCCGCCGCCTCCGATAACCACGATTCTCTTTTTCATTTTGTCACACTGCTTGGAATGTTCACGATCCTGTCTTCCAGCCAGTTGGCGTTTTCCAGGTCTCCGCACTGGCAGGACTTGTACATTTTCAACTTGTTCATGAGCCTCCACGCGGGTCGTGTCATCACCCCGTTCGAGTTTGAGTACAGGAGGAATCTGTTCCTCTCTGCCCTGTTTTTCAGAAGTATTGCATTGAGCCAGTAGTTGGAACGGGCATGCTTCGGCTCTGTTACGAACTTTATCCCGACGCCCTCGAAATATGCGCCATACGCACCGGCGAGCCGCCTTTTTTCCATTATGAATCCTTCGAGCTGTTCGAGCTGGGCGCAGCCTAGGGCGGCGTTGATGTTCGGGAGCCTGTAATTGTATCCGGTTTCATCGTGGACGTATTCCCATTTATGCGGGATTTTCGCGGTGGTGGTGATGTGTTTGGCTTTTTTTGCGAAATTCGCATCGTCGGTGATTATCATTCCGCCTCCGCCGGTCGTGATTATCTTGTTCCCGTTGAAGCTGAGGACTCCGGCCTTCCCGAACATGCCGGTATGTTTTCCCCTGTACAGGCTGCCGAGGGATTCCGCGGCGTCCTCCACCAGGGTGATCCCGTATTTTCCGCATATCGCGGAGAGCTCGTTGATCCTGCACGGATGTCCGAAAGTGTGCATCGGGACGCAGGCGCTGAACCTCCTGCCGGTCTTCCTGTTGAACGCGCCGCCCTTCCTGAGGACGGCGTTGACTTTCAGGAAATCCGCCAGCTTCTCCGGGCTCAGCCCGAGAGTGTCCCTGTCGACATCTATGAAGACCGGCAGTGCGCCGGTATAGCTTATGGCGTTTGCGGTCGCCACGAAGGTGAGCGGCTGCGTCAGCACTTCATCGCCGGTCCCGGTGCCGGAAAGCTTCAGAGCCATATGCAGCGCCGCAGTGCCGTTGACAGTGGCGACTGCGAATTTCGCACCGCAGAAGGAGGCGATGTCCTTTTCGAAGCGGTTCACATATTCGCCTACCGATGAGACGAAGCTCGTGTCTATCGTGTCGGACACATAGCTTTTCTCCCTGCCTGAAAAGCAGGGTTCGTGGAGCGGAATGTTTTTCCTGCCGCCATATATGCCCCTTATGAATCCGACTATGGCCTCATACATTGTAGATTTCCGCCTTGTATCTTGAAAGGTTTTCCGGACGCACGAACCAGCGGACAGTTTTCTCAAGCCCTTCCCCGAGAGTGAATTCCGGCCGGAATCCGGTCAGCTTCCTGATTTTAGTGTTGTCGCAGAACAGTCTGAACACTTCGGAATTCCTGGGTCGGATGCGTTTTTTGTCCGTAACAAATTTCACGTTGCTCTTCATTATTTTTTTTATCAGCTCCAAGGTGTCCGAGATCGATATCTCGGATCCGGAGCCGATGTTGACAGTTTCGCCTACGGCCCTGTCGCACGCCGCAAGCTTCAGGAATCCCGAGCAGGTGTCCTCGACATAGTTGAAATCACGGGTGGGCGAGACATCACCCAGGCTTATTTCCTTTTTGCCTGAGGCGATCTGTATTATTATTGAAGGGATGACAGCCCTCGCGGACTGTCTTGGCCCGTAAGTGTTGAAAGGCCTCGCAGTCACCACCGGAAGGTTGAATGAATTGAAAAAACTCAGGGCCACGGCGTCGGCGCCGATCTTGCTTGCGCTGTATGGGCTCTGCGGCTGCAGGGGATGTTTCTCGTCGATCGGGACATACTGCGCAGTGCCGTAGACTTCGCTGGTGGAGGTGTGGATCAGTTTCCGGCATCCGTTGTCGAGGGCGGCCTGGCAGATGTTGAACGTGCCTTTAACGTTGGTGTCAATGTAACTCGACGGTGCCGAGTAGGAATAAGGTATCGCTATGAGCGCGGCAAGGTGGAAGACAGTGTCGACGCCTTTGGCCGCATTGGCGCAGAAGTGCGGATTGCATATGTCGCCGCTGACAATTTCGACGTCCTTCACGCATCCGATGTCCTCCAGCCAGCCCCAGCTGTTGAAGGAGTTGTAAAGCGACATGGCCCTGACGTCGAAACCGTTTCTGACGAGCATTTCGACCAAATGCGAGCCGATGAACCCGTCAGCCCCGGTTACCAGTACTTTTTTGCTTCTCATGTTTTTATCCTTATTCATTTGCGGGAAATCCCTTCATTTGCATATTGAGTCTTGGTAAGACTCACCAGGGGATCGCAATTTGGAAAGTGCAATATGCCTAACACTTTATCTTACAGAAAACTTCTAGGAATAATTCAATTATCAACGACACTGTTTTACTTGAAACATGCCTCGAATATAAATCATCACTGCCAAAGTGCCAGTGTTTCGATTCATCCATGCTTACATGAGGTGCGATCCATTTTGCAATTTCAAATGAGGGCCAATAATATATGTTTTTAATTTCCGATGCCAGCAGCTCGTCAACAGCGACCCTTAAAATGGATTTTGAAAGGCAATCGCTGGTGACTGCGGAGGCGGTATCAAAAGATCTTGCCAGCGGAACAGGGGATATTGTGAACACTATCGGCAGATGCGGATTAAGATTTCTGGCAAGTGAAATGATTTTCTTGCAATTGCTGACATTTTCTCCGACGGTTATATTGCGATATATGCTTTTTGTAAAAGCTGTCCTGTCAACACCACCGGTTCCTTTTATAAGGACGGGCTGGTCGTCGAAGGTGAAGAAGCCCTGGGACACGCCCAATGTATATACAAGCAAGCCGGAGTTGCAAAGATACTCCCTGAAGTGATTGATTTCACCGATAAAGCTTTCATTGATTAACGGGTCCAGCGTGGTGCTGTCATTTTCGCCTGACACCTGTATTTTCTCCTGATTTTGAGTCATCAGTTTAAATATTTCAAGGTTCGTATAGGTGTTATTGACCTCTTCTCCCAGGCTGAATGTCTTAGAATTTATTCCATGTGAACCCAAGGCGTTTGCAAGGTTGTTTGCAAAACAGGAGCCAATTGTCGCGATTTGCGGTTGCGTGCCAAGGTCTATGTTGGAATTCTGATAATCCCCGACAATGTGCTTCTTGCAGAATTCCTTCAAAGATTCCGGGGAAACCATATGGACCGGCCAGCGTGCGGAGCTGATTCTTTTTTGTGATCTGTTTTTGAAAAGTTTCAATATCCTTTTTTTCAATCTTATCGTTTCGTCATTATCGGGACTGACATTATAAGCTTTGTCAATGTAAAAGGTCGCTTCATCCGGTAAATCATTAAGCATGTAAATTGTTGCTGCCAACTGGTAAAACCTCAGATCGTCATAATTCGGGTTTTGCTCAATCAGTTTGACGGCGTCGTCAAGGTCTCTCACAAGATAAAGGTAGTATATTTTTGCATAGGTGATTTTCGGGTGATTGTCAATGGCCGCCAGAGTTGCGAGAATATTGGATATTTCCCTTATGACGTGGGTATAAGCCAAAATAAAATCATTTCCTTTCTGCGAAAGTTCAAGATGATTTTGGTGCACTTTCTCGGTGGACATTAAAATCTCTAAAAGGAGATCGGCGTATCCCGACATGTCAGAGGAAATTCCATTTAGCGAAATATCCTGATTTAAATCTTGAAGGATTCGCAGACATTCCGAATATTCAAAGGAAAAATATTTGCTTAACACGGTTTTCAATGATTCGATATGATTCATAATAGGTCTCACCTGTTTAATATTTCATGTCAACTGAAAGTACGGGAAAATTCTGAAGCGTTTTCAAAAATCCATGAAGTGAATTACGTTCAAGCGCCGCCTTTCCTCAGGAAAAATGGATTGACCGGGATTTCCGCCTCGATCAGTTTGAAAGTGTCTTCCGCGCTGACAAGTACAATCTGGCCTCTGCCGAGGTTTGCAGTCTTTGCCAGACCCGACTCGACCGCCTTCCTGTGGAATTTTGTGAATTCCGGTGCATCTCCAGGTTTTTCCAGATCGTATACGAAATGGTAGAAGACCTCTTCCTTTTCAACGTTATTCCTTTTTGAAACGCCTTTGAAGGCCTTGTCGTACCTGTAATTGACGCCTATTGATTTTTCGACATAGTGGACAAAGGTGGAACCGGCGTCGAAATTGAAGTTGCAGATCTTCCCTTTTTTCTGGAGGAATTTATCCCAAAATGAGCCTTTGCCAAAGGAATGTTCCGGCGCATCGCCTGTGAAAAAAACAGAATTGGCCCCTATGGCCGCTATGGAGAAATTGGCGTCTGCCGATCTTGCGGCGGACGGATCCTTCCGGAGCATTTCAGAGAAGAAGCCGCAAACACCGGGGGTTTCATCAATGTCAAAAACATTGCCTCTGCAGAAACTGTAGCTGAAGACCGGTACGGCCATAGTGCCTTCGGACCCTATGACTTCCAGGATGGCCTCCTTGAAAATCCTGTAGTAGTCCTCCTGTGAAGCCGCGTCCCTGAGTCTTCCAAAGAAACCGATATTGCTGTGCATGAACAGGTTGTCGCCCTTCCTGATGCCCAGTCCAATCAGCGCTGAGATGATCCCGTCTTTGGAATAATCGTGTTTCATTGATTCACCTTTGCGAAAAGAATGTCGACAAGGCCGTTTATCGTTGAAAACTTCCTGTCCTGGAACTCGTCATTGGAGAACTGGATTCCGAAGTGTTCTTCCAGCTCCGGAATGAACGATATGAACTTCAAAGAATCGATCAGCCCCAGTTCAAAGTAGCTTTTCGAGGAGCATTCCCCTATTTCCCCCTCGGATATGTTCGTGTTCTTCACAAACCACTCCGAAAGCCAATTCCGTATTTCATCCCTGGTGAAGGTTTTGCTCATTTGAATATGCACACCCTTGCAGGAGAGCCGTCGGCGCCTAGGAAGTTCATGGGCATTGCAATTATGCTCCATCCCCCGTAGCTCTTCACCTTGTCCAGGTTGGCTAGATATTCGACCATTATTATTTCATTTGAAAGAAGAAGCTTGTGGATGATGGAATCCTCTTTGCTTCCCAGCTTTGTCCTGCTGTCGTCAGGAGAAGGCGTATCCATGCAGAGCAGTTTTACGCCGCTGTCAACAAGGTATTGCGCCGAGTCGGCCGTGAAATAGGGATATTTCCTGTAAAAGCCCATGTCGCCCCAGTTCTTTCCCCATCCGAACTTGAAGATGACCTTGTCGGACAGTTTGGTCTTTTCCAGAAGTTTTACCGTCACCGCCTCGTTTTCCTTCATGAAGGAGAAATCGGCGATTGTGACCGGGCCCACAAGTTCCTGCAGGGGGATCTGGTCGATGCTTTTCCCTTTTTCGATGAAATGGAGGGGTGCGTCCATATGGGTTCCGGTATGGCTTCCCATAGTGATGCAGGTAGTCCTTCTTCCCACGGTGCCGACCTGTCCCATCGTCTTCAGCGACACATCCGGATGCCATGGTGCGGGGAACCTGAGCATACCGTCCTGTATGGGATATGTCAGGTCGATTATATTGAGCTGTCTTGGAAGTTTTGCCGGCATGTTTATTTCCTTTTGCAGACTGCCAGGTGCCAGTGGTATTCGTAGCCGAAGCAGTCGTCGTGTATTGATGCGAAAATGAAATCCTTGAAATACGGCGAGAAGACCTCCTCAATCTCCTGCTCGTCCCTGAAAATCCTGAGCACCTCGCCGTTCCTGACCTTGAAGGGATCGTCCCTGATTATCCGGTAGCCTTCCCCGTGTTCCTCGCTGTTCTTGAAGATGAAGCAGCTTTTCTTCGGGATTGACAGTATCAGGTATCCGTCCTTGTCCAGAACCCTGGCGAACTCCTTTACATAGGAGCCGAAGTCCGTTTTGTCTCCCATGTAATAGCAGGCGTTCCATGAGAGGAGATAGTTGAAGAAAGCGTCGCCGAACGGGATGCTGTCGTTTTTCCCGACACGCACGTCCATCTTTTCAACTCCGGCCTTCCTCAGGTTCGACTTCACCCTGTCGACTATTTCCCGGGTGATCTCGACCCCGTGAATGTCAAAGCCGCACGTTTTTGCGAGAAGGAGGTTCCTGCCGTCGCCGCAGCCGATATCGCAGAACTTGCTGTCCCTGTAGGCGTCCTTGTCAAGATTCAGCCGGGGATACGCACCCTTCAGAATCCTTATGACGTATTCGCTCGGGAAGCTCATGCCTGCGTTCAGGAACAGCCTGTTCCATTCTTTTTCCGCATCATATTTGTTTTCCAGACTCATAAGATCCTTTGCTTTTTTTAGTTGGTCCCTGGAGTTTTACAAACTTACAATTTCCACGAGTTCGCCGCAAGGACCGACGGCGAAAAAAATGTTCAATATCTTGCCGTTTACCATAAGCTGTTCTATTTCAGTGGTCCTGAAATTTTTTCCGGCGAGGAGGGATTTCTCCTTCGCCGAGGAGTTGCTCATGAACGCCATGCAGTTGAACCCGTCGTCGTCAAGGAAGTGTTCCCCTGCTGTTTCCCCGGTTTTCAAATACATCTTGCATGAGTTCCTGCCCAAAGGCGAGTTGAATTCCAGGATTGAAAAGTCTTCTGTTTCACCGGCCCTCCTGAAACCGAGGCATTCCCAGAACTTCACGGATTCGGCCGGCTTGCCGGATTTCACCGCCAGCTTGTTCAAGTTCACGCCAGGAACAGCGCTGTTTTTCATCGACAGCACCGGTGCGTTGAATTCCGCTGAGAACATTTTCCGCATGGAACCTTCATCCGCCGTGTGTTCCGCGAATCCGTCCGGAATGTTCTCGATGACCGGAATAATGAACGGGCTGTTTTTAAATGAATTGTGATGATTCAGAAGCTCGATGCCTATGGAGCCTTCCTTTGAATAATACGAGAGGTCATGGGTTTCCGGGAACTGGCGCATGAGCCCCCTCTTGATGGACGGGTTCGGTTTGTCAGTCTCGCGGAACCGGTTCCTGTATCCGAGCCGCGCAAGAGCTTCGTCCATGGGCGCGAAATCGCAGGATGACAGTGCAATGTGGTCGATTTGGAATATCATCTTGACTCGTACACGCCTTTTATTTTCAACTTGTCAATCTTGCCGTTGATATTCTTCGGAAGAGGATCAAGGAGTATGAATTCATCTATTGCGCAATCCCTGCCGAGATTTGCGATTATCGCGCTGTTGAGCTCCTTCTGTCTGACGGCATTGTAGACATTCTCGACCGGGGAGTAGAAACATGCTATTTTTTCACCGAGCACGGCATCCTTGACGCCCAGCACTGCGAATTCATGGAAGAAATTGAAACCTCCGACGAAATCCTCGATCCTCCTGGGGCTGATGTTCATTCCGCCTTTGATTATCAGATCCTTCTTCCTGCCCCTTATGAATAGCATCCGTTCGCCGTCAAGCTCTCCGAAGTCTCCGGATCTGAATCTTCCGCCGTCCATAAACTCCTGCGTGCCGATGTTCGAATAACCGAGAAAGTTCCACGGCGTGTCAATCAGGATCTCGGTGTCAGATTCAAAACTGAGTTTGACTCCTTCAAGGAGAGTTCCGACACTGCCTCTGAGCTGCGGTATTGAGGGGCAGTTAGTCGAAACGAACAGGGTCTCCGACAATCCATAGCTTTCGTAAGCGACGATTTTATATTTGCTTTCAAAGTTGAGTTTCACCTGGTGGTCCAGCGGGGCGGTTCCGACACAGGCGGTGATCTGCGTCCTGGCGGCGTAGTCGGTTCCGCGCGGATCCCGGTCCAGCTTGACAAGGAGGGAGAGGATTGTCGGATTGAACCAGAACGTGTTCACGGAATACCTGATTGGAACCTCCCAGAACTTCATGGCGTTTGCGACCCCGAATCTTTCAGCAAGCACTATTTTGCTCCCTGATATGAAGGGCATTATCATGAGGTTCAGTATCCCGGCCATGTATGTCATCGGGAGATTGTGGTAGAAGACATTCTGCGGGCCGAACTTGAAGAGAGCCCCGAATGCGGTTGCACTTTTCACGAGATTGTTGAAAGAATGCATCACTCCCTTGGGTGTGCCGGTCGAGCCCGATGTGAAAGTTGTCAGGTACAGTGCGTCATAGTCGGGAGAGTCGAATATTGAGAGTTCGGCGACAGTTGCCCCTGTCGGCCGGTTCAGCGCATCCCTGATCACGGTGATGTCGACCTTGCCGTCGACATATGCGAAATTATTCCCGTTGCAGATTGCAAACTTGTGCTGTGTCTGTGAAAGGATTTCAGCAATGTCCTGCCTGCCTTTGGCCGGATCGACGGGGATTGCATTTACGCCCATGGCAAGGCAGGTGAAATACAGGACGCTGAGTTCAACGGAGTTTTCGAGAAGAAGGCAGAGCTTGTCGCCTCTTCCTACGCCAAGTCCTTCAAGGGCGCTTTTGGCACGGATGATATTTTCAAAAAAGGCCTTGTACGTATAACGCCTGTCATCCGCAGCCGAGATCAGGAACTCGTCATTCCACCTGTCCTGGAAGATCTCCCTGATGAGTGCGCCTGTGTTTTTCTTATTCATCGCTTCTGTCTGCTCCGTAAAATTTGCCGCCGTTCCGGGGTGAGTCCGGCATCACTTGACGTTCTTGGTTCCCTGTTCATTCACGAAATATCGTTCAAGATGATATTTCCCGTAGATGAAGTCCGGCTTTATCTTCGGCAGCCCTGCCGCTATCTTCTCGATAAGGGCGGGATCTGCGTTAACCTGATCTATCTTGCAAAGTTCGATTATCAGTGAGCGCGGATCCACGTCGTACTTCAGGGAGAATTTCCTGACCAGGGGCATATAGCTCGAATGAAACATTGCATATCCCGAGACGAGATCAATCGGATTCAGACCGGTCTGCTGGATAAGGGGCTGGATTGTGTTGAACCCCAGATCCAGAAGCCTGAAGATGTCGAGCCCGTGGCTGTTGCCCATCTTCGACATGATGAGGGCAAACTGTTCGGTCGATGCGTTGCCTCCGCTCCTGCCGAGACCCTGCAGCGAGCAGTCAATGAAACATGCGCCCATGTCGAGGGCGACCAGCGAGTTTGCCAGGGCAAGCCCGAGGTTGTTGTGTCCGTGAAAACCTATTTTCATGTCCACCGAGTCCCTCACGGTCTTTATGTACGACTCGACCTGCTCCGGAAGCATTCCCCCGGCGGAGTCAACAAGGTATATGACGTCGACCCCGTAGGATTTTGACAGGTGAACCTTCCTGACGAAGTCCTCGGGCGATACGGAGTAGGACTTCATGTAATTGGCGCATACTGTCATCCCGTATTTCTTCGCCCTTTCGACAAAAGGCCTGCTGGATTCCACCGCATCCACATTTGTGCCGATCCTTATGAGCTTCATTCCGCACTTGCTTGCGATGTCGATGTCTTCGAGTTTTGCTATGTCGGGGATGCAAAAAGCCCCGAACGCTGATTTTTTGACAGCTTCCGCCGCCGCGCCGAGGTATTCCTCATCGGTGGCCGCCGCCGCATATTCGCCTCCGAGTCTGTATGCGCCGAGACCCATGCCGTGTCCGACCTCGATGTATTCGATACCGCATTTTTCCAGCTCGGCGCAGACGTATCTGGTCTCATGCACACCGAACTGGAAACGGTTCACATAGCTTCCGTCACGCAACGTACAGTCTAAAATCTTGAAGTCTTTCATTTTCTCCTCACAAGTTTTTTCTGTTCAAG
>JBAZRS010000012.1:0-21698 GCA_041662825.1 Victivallales bacterium
CGGGCGGATCCTTGAACTTGAGCAGCTCGGCGAGGATTGCAGTGAACTGTCCGATTGGGAACTGGAGTTTCTTTTCCATCCGGAACGGAAACTGTTTTCGATCGGGTTCAATCTTGAAAAGCACGTGTTAGACAACAGCTATTACGACCTCTTCGCCTCTGAGGCCAGGCTTTGCAGTTTCATAGGCGTGGCGCAGGGACGGCTGCCGCAGGAGCACTGGTTCCTGCTCGGACGGCAGCAGGCCAAGGTGGAAACCGGGCCGCCCACCCTGCTTTCCTGGAGCGGTTCAATGTTTGAGTACCTGATGCCCAACCTTCTGATGCCCGCCTATGCTGGAACTCTGACCGACTATGCATGCCGCAATGCCGTGAAGCAGCAGATCATATATGGTAAAAAGCGCCAGGTTCCATGGGGCATATCCGAATCCTCGTATAATCTGATCGACGGGCACAAGACATACCAGTACCGGGCCTTTGGCGTTCCGGATCTGGGTCTTATGAGGGGGCTTTCGGATGAACTGGTGGTCGCGCCATACGCATCGGTGATGGGGCTCCTTTGCATGCCGGTGGAGGCGTGTTTGAACCTGCAGAGGCTGGCGAAGGACGGAATCCTGGGGGGCATGGGAATGTATGAGGCTGTGGACTATACGGCCATGAGAGTGCCTGCAGGACAGGAACGGGTCATAGTGCGGAGTTACATGGCGCACCACAGCGGCATGAGCCTTCTCTCCCTGACATCCGTACTCCTGAACAGGCCGATGCAGAGACGTTTCATATCGGATCCTGAAATGAGATCATCCCTTCTTCTGCTTCAGGAGCGCATTCCCCCCGTTCTTAACGAATCTTCAATCATCGCCCATCCCCAGTCTGGGGGCTCAAATAAAACTGAAGCCCAAATAAAGGAATCAATAACGCGCGTCTATGCAAATGCCGATTCGGAAGTGCCGCATGTGCAGATGCTGAGCAACGGCCGCTACAATGTGATGGTCACCAATGCGGGCAGCGGATACAGCAGGTGGCACAAGATGGATCTGATACGCTGGAGGGAGGATGTGACAAGGGACTTCTACGGGCTGTACTGTTATGTGCAGGATGCCGAAACAGGGGGCTTCTGGTCCACCACGTGTCAGCCTACATGTGTTCGTTCAGGCAACTATGAAGTCATATTCTCCCAGGCCCTGGTTGAGTTCCGCAATGTGTACAACGAGATTGAAATCTACACAAGGATATCCGTGTCTCCCGAGGATGACATTGAAATAAGGCGCATGACTATACGTAACCTTTCGTCCACGGAAAGAACCCTGGATCTGACCAGTTATTCGGAAGTGGTTCTTGCCGAGGGGGCCGCCGACATGGCGCACCCGGTGTTCAACAGCCTTTTCATACAGACGGAACTGATCCCCGAAAAATCCGCAATCTTGTGCACCCGCCGTCCCCGCTCGGAAGAAGAGGCGGCCCCATGGATGTTCAAAAGCATGGTTGTGCACAATGGACAGCCGATTTCCGGCTGTTCATTTGAGACCGACCGCAACAGATTCGTAGGAAGGACCCGCAACCCTTCGAATCCGGCCGCGATGGACGCTGTCGGCCAGCTGTCAAATACGGCCGGCATGGTGCTTGATCCGATAGCGGCCATTAGGCGGAGAGTCGTTGTCCCTGCCGGGGCGTCGGTCATGGTGGATCTTATAATGGGAGTTTCATCCACCAGGGATCATGCGCTGCTTCTCGTGGATAAATACAGGGATTACCGCCTGGCTGAACGCGTTTTCGACATTGCCTGGACCCACTGCCAGGTGCTTCTCCAGCATCTCAGGGCCACGGAAGCCGACGCCCAGCTCTTCGGACGCCTTGCAAGTTCAGTCATCTACGCAAATGCACGCCATCGTGCCAGCACTGGCATAATCTCCCACAACTTCAAAAACCAGTCGTCCCTGTGGCGGTACGGTATTTCCGGAGATTTGCCGATAATGCTGATCCATATAACGGATTCAAGCGGGATTGAACTGGTCAGGCAGGCGGTTAGGTGCTACGCATATTACCGGAACAAGGGGCTGCGCATTGACCTCGTCATCTGGGTGGATACTCTCGCGGGATACCGTCAGCCGCTCAGGGACGAGATTAATGGGATGATATCCTCGGATTCGGAGGCGCAGATGCTGGATCAGCATGGAGGCATTTTCATCCGCACCACCGATCAGATTCCAGAGGAGGACAGATCCCTTCTCCAAGCTGCCGCGCGTGTCTATATGACAGACAGGGCGGGGACATTCACGGAGCAGGTTGCGCGGAAATCCCGCAGTGAACCGAAGATGTCGCGCTTCGTGCCCAAACGGACTGCGCCGTCCGGCGAAGAAGACATCCCGATTACAAGGACGGATCTCATTTTCTTCAACGGTTATGCAGGTTTCACCCAGGACGGGCGTGAATATGTGATCATCCTGGCCCCTGGCGTTGTGACTCCCGCACCATGGGTGAATGTCCTTTCCAACAGCGGCTTCGGCAGCGTGATAGGGGAGACGGGTTCAGTTTACACATGGCTTGAAAACGCCCGGCAGTTCCGTATCACCCCGTGGTATAACGACCCCGTGGGGGGAACATCGGGAGAGGCATTTTACCTGCGGGACGAACAAACCGGGGCATTCTGGTCTCCGACACCAGGACAAGCCCGCGGAACAACCACCTACGTCTGCCGTCATGGCCTTGGCTATTCAGCTTTTGAACACAGGCAGAACAATATTTTTTCGGAAACCATGGTCTATGTCCCAGTTGACGCCCCGGTAAAGGTGACGATAATCAAGATCCGGAACTTGTCCGACCGGGAACGGAGAGTGTCCGCAACGGCGTTTGCCGAATGCGCGTCAGGCGAATTGCAGGGGCGCAGCTCAATGCACATAGTCAGCAGAATCGATCCTCAGACAAACGCCATATTCCTGACCAATTCATTCAATATCGAGTTTTCCAACGTGGTGGTTTTCGCGCAAACGAGCGAATCCGAACGGACATATACCTGTGACCGCAAGGAGTTCATCGGCCGCAACGGTTCCCTTGAAAGTCCTGCCGCGATGTTCAGGCATGGTCTTTCCAACAGGGTGGGGCCCGCCATCGACCCCTGTGTGGCAATTCAGACATGTGTCACAATTCCGCCAGGGCAGGAGCGCCATGTTGTCTTCCTTCTCGGCGGAGCTCAAAGCAGGGAGGAGGCGAGGAGCATCATGCAGAAACACAATTACAGGACCGGGGCATGGCAGGCTCTTGAGAAGGTATGGGATTCATGGAAACACTGCCTGGGCGCAATCAACGTGGATACGCCCGACACGGCTTTGAACCTCCTCGTCAACAACTGGCTTCTTTACGAGGTGATAGCCTGCCGCATGTGGGGGCGCAGCGGTTTCTACCAGTCGGGAGGCGCATTCGGTTTCAGGGACCAGTTGCAGGATTGCATGTCGCTTGTTCATTGCAGGGCGGACATGATGAGGAGCCATATCCTTCTCTGTTCCAGCCGCCAGTTCAGCGAAGGCGACGTACAGCATTGGTGGCATCCTCCGTCGGGCCGGGGCATACGCACGCATTTCTCGGATGACTACCTGTGGCTTCCGTATGCGGTATGCCACTATGTCCATTCCACCGGAGATACCGGAGTTCTCGACGAGAAAACCCCGTTTCTCAGCGGCCGTCCAGTCCATGAAAATGAGGAATCATACTACGACTTGCCCTATAGCGGCGACAGGCAGGCGTCGGTTTATGACCATTGTGTGCGCGCCATCGAACTGGCGATGTCCAGGATTGGTGAACACGGCCTGCCCCTTATGGGATGCGGAGACTGGAATGACGGCATGAACCGGGTGGGCGTCAAAGGCAAAGGCGAAAGCGTCTGGCTTGCTTTCTTCCTTATTGATGTTCTCCAGCAGTTCGCGAAGATAGCTGAAAGGCGCGACGACCTGAAATTCACAGATAAATGCCGCGAGATGAAGACGCGCCTGACTGAGAATGTCGAAATGAACGCCTGGGACGGGCAATGGTATAAGCGGGCGTATTTTGACGATGGGAAGCCCCTTGGATCACATTTGAATTCCGAATGCAGGATCGACTCTATTCCTCAAAGCTGGGCCGTTCTCAGCGGTGCGGCAGAACTGGAGAGAAGCAAGCAGTCCATGGATGAAGTTGAAAAATACCTGATCCGTCCGGAACTCGGACTAGTCCAGCTCTTTGATCCCCCTTTCGACAAGTCCGATCTTTCCCCCGGATATATCAAAGGCTATATCCCCGGGGTCAGGGAAAACGGCGGACAATACACCCATGCGGCGGTATGGGTGGGAATGGCGTTCGCAAAACTTCATGACGTTAAGCGCGCCTGGGCTGTGGCGGGGATGATCAATCCTGTCAACCATGGCAGGACCAGGGAGCAGATTGAAAAATACAAGGTCGAGCCATATGTTGTCTCCGCAGACGTCTATACCGCCAGACAGCATGAAGGCCGCGGCGGATGGACCTGGTACACCGGGAGCGCCGGCTGGATGTACCGCTTCTTCGTGGAAAGCCTGCTCGGACTGAAGTTGGAGGTGGATAGGCTTTCATTTGAACCGGTGCTTCCGCCGGATTGGAAGGAATGCACCATACACTACCGTTACCGCGAGACGGTCTATCATGTTAAAATCAGAATATGCGGCCCGGAAACATGGATTGTAAACAGGATCCTTCTGGACAATAATGAACAGGCGGATCTGCAGGTCCACATGGTTGATGACCGGCAAGACCATAATGTAGAAGTTGAAGTCGGCGGAGGAAAGTGATAATGGAGTATTATTGTGAAAACCGAAAAAAACATATCCCACATGCATGTCCTGGATGCTGTTGAGAAGTCTAAGGACTGCCCCCTCTGCGACTTGTCAAACGCCTCCGTCCAAAAACATTTTACTGACATGCTTTATGAGAGCGTAAACGACCGGGGCTTAAGGAAAAAGTTAAAAGAGCAAAAGGGATTCTGCGCTTTTCACGGCGAACTCCTTCTGGAGCACGGTGACGCACTGGGCATTGCCATACTGCATGCCGATCAGATCCAATCACTTTTGGATTGTCTTGATAATCTCGGGAGCGTATTTTCCAAGATTAAAAGGACTGACCATTCCGGCTGGACCGACCATTCCGGCTGCATGATATGCGAAGTTCGCAAAGGGGCGGAAAAACGGCACATGGAAAATTTCATTGAACTCATGGATGATGAAGCCATGAGGAATTACCTTGAAAAATTTCCGGGATTCTGCGCAAGGCACCTTTTCAAGGTGCTGGAGAAGCTGGACAAGCCGGATCACGTCAAGTATCTATTGAAACTGCATAAGGAAAAATATAAGTCTCTTCTTGCGGACCTGAAAGAATTCTGCCGCAAGAACGACTACAGGTTCCGGGACGAAGCTTCCGGCAGGGAATCCGATTCCTGGCAGAAGGCCGTCCATGTCGTCAGCGGGAAAATTTCGTCTTAGCCCCTTACGATTTTTTCGACAAATGTTTTAGCGAAAATTTGAACATCGAACATCGAAGGAATTTAAATTCGAAGTTGGATGTTCAATATTGTAAGGGCATCGCATTGCTATTCAAATATTTGCCTGGACTGGCACTACTTGTTTTGGTAAGTATTCCTGAAAGGGACACTCTTTTTGCCATGTCCTTTACCCCGCGAAACCTAGGCTTTTCAGGTGTCGCGTCCGTGGACTGCGGATATCGGTATAAAAACCGTTTTATTTTCAATTCAGGGCTTGATTTTTCTGCATAATTATATATAATTTCGTAAGGTATAAAAATGATAACTATAATTATTATCTTTAAATGCTCAGGATTGTCGCCTGGCAGATTTCTGCGCGGCATTGTTCGGAAAATATTTCCGATTGTCGCATCGCTCCTCTTTTTTTCTTCGCTTCTCGCGAGTGCTCAAAATCCGATACCACCGGCCGGGCTGGCGCAGGCGGGTTCCAAAGCCTTGAAAGAATTCCTTCCCGCGCTGGACAGTCCGAAAATGAAGAAGACGCATGGATTCGCCCCAGAAGACGATCTTTCAGCCGTAACACTCGGAGAGCCATTTGAGACGCGTTACCTGCTCGTAGAATCTACAAAGGAATATGTGAAGGGCGCCAAGGTTGAAAATTTCCTTATCGAAAGCAGGAATTGGTTTTTTCCGGTGTTGTCAAGAGGGAGTCAGGCATGTCTCCTCTCGGTAATCCAAAATCAGGACGGTTCTTTTCAGAAAGACAAACTTGGCATGGCTCAGCTCGCCCGTGTCTGGGCTGCCGTTTTGGAGGCGTGGCCCGTGACAAAAGGATATACTCCGCTGCTCGTCGTCATGCCCTCCCGTCAGCGCTTCTATTTCACCGTGCCGCAGGCGCAACCTCCGAACTTGACGCGGATCTGCATCGAACAGGCCGAATCGGCATCGGTGAAACTTTACAAGAACCTGACTCCTGCAGATGTGGCATTTGAAGATTTGCGGGACTAGTTTTTATATATATAACAGTTAAGAAGGAGGGGGCATGAAATCTCATTTTTCACTCGTCAGCACGTTGTGTATCCTGGTTCTATCAGTGGTTCTCGCATTCGCGTCGCAGCCGGCATCAGCAAAAAACCTCGCTGTCGATGAATTCTCGCAAATACAAGAAGATCCGAACGGCACCCCGATTGGCTACAACTGGTGCTGGGGAGCCACCTCGAAAATGGTACTCGACTATTACCTTTATCCTCAGTCCATTTTCGACATCGTAACCTACGGTCTCGGCAGTTCCACGTACGATACTTGGAACTATATGTGGGGTTCGGGCAATGAGAGGCGCGCGAATGTTGCGGTTTGGGAGGAGATAAAAATCCCGAGAGGCCTTTACACGATGTTCACGCTGAAGAAAAAAACAGTTACGCTGTCGTGGAACGGTATCTCGGAGATTGTCGATCATTTTTCAAACGGCGATGTCCAGACGCAGAATTTCACCCGCTCGCTTACGGCGGACGAGATCAAGAAGGAAATTGACGATAACGACGCCCCGTTTTTCATCCGCCTGGGCTGGTACGATCCGAAAACCAACAAATCGAGAAATTGCGGCCACTTCATCGTCTGCTACGGTGTAAACGGCGACGTACTATCCATCCATGATCCATGGTTTGGAAGCTATGTCGGCGCACTGGCCAAAATGGAGAACGGATCCGGGATCGATCCGAACAGCAACCACAAGTGGACGCACACGGTCACTACCTCCAAGATGCTCGACGTACTCTTCCTCTTTGACACGACAGGCAGCATGGGATCAACTATTGCCAGCGCAAAAGCAAGCGCACTCGCGCTACTCGACAATATCAGCGCAAAATTCAAGAACTTCCGTGTAGCAGTGGCCAACTACAGGGATTACCCGGTGGACCCGTACGGTGGCGATGGGGATTATGTATATTTTGCTGACCAGGCTTTCAGCAAGGACAAGACTTCCGTACAGAATGCGATCAACGGCCTAAGCATTGGCTGGGGAAATGACTTTGAGGAATCCGTTTATTCAGCTCTTTACAACGGCCTTTCCGGAACCGGCCTCTCAGACGGCACCACCGCTTGGCGCGACAACCCCGCCAAACGCATCATAATACTCATAGGCGATGCCCCAGGACACGATCCCGAACCATGGGCTGGCGGTCACAGTTTTTGGGAGGTGCTCTCAATGGCACTGAATCCTGACAAGCCGATTTCCGTTCACTGCCTGTTAATCGGCTCGAATATAAGCGCAGGCACAAGTTTCAATCAGATAGCCGGCGGCAGCGGCGGCAGCGTGGTGAACACTTCCGGTGGAGATGCCGGTGCCGGTTTGCAGGCCATTGTTGATTCCGTGGCTGACAGCCCCAGGTTCCCGAAAGATCAGACAACTGCAATATATCCGACATTCGTTTTCGAACCAATCGGTAACGCGGCAATGGGCGCTCCGAGCACTGCGACACTGATTGAAATTCAGAAACGTAACCCAAAAACACTTAAGTACTCACTACTCCGTCTCGTGACACTCAAAGATCCTACGGACACGATATGGGAATCCACCCTGCCGTTCCCACAGGGTCATTACCGCTGGCGCCTTGGTTTCAGGCATCCAGCCACAAAACTCTATCTGCCATCGCTCGGAACCTCGGAAACCTCTGCGGCATCCACTGTTTTTGAGGATGTTTATACGGAGTTTGACCGGACTGCAAACCCGCCCGGAAACGTAACCCCGGTCCTGCCGAATTCCGGCATTTACGCGCAAACCAAGGTAGAATACTCCTTTGGCGCAGTGCCTGGGGCTACAAAATACGTGATCGAAATATATGCCGATGGCAAGAAATGGAGAACTTTGACAGTCATGCCGCCGAGGACTGATCCTGATGCGTCCGTGTTGAAGGTGAATGTCAGCGGGCACAGGGCCGGTGTATTTTACACTTGGAGGATCCAGGCTCTGAACTATGACCGTCCAAAGGCCGATCCGAACGCATGGGTAAATGCCAACTAGGGATGGGGGGGTCGCCCATGAAGATACAACCGCCATTCATTATAAGGCGGGTTGTCATCGGCGTCATACTCCTGTCGTTGACAGCCTGCATCTGGTGCTTCGTCGCATCCAGGGCGAAAGCACCTTCGCAGGCGATCAATACGCAGAATGAGCTTTCTCAGGAAGAACAAACGCAGGACAGCAAAGCTGTCAGCAGCTATTCGCTTGTCAGCAATACAAAGGGAAAACGCAGCGCACATGTGACCCGCGCTGCCAATCCCCCGCCATCAAATGCGTTTGCACATACCGTACCAGAAGGGAGTATTTCCGAGAAGAACGCAAAGAAGGCAGACTCCATGCCTGCAAAAAATGCAAAATCCGCAGTATTGACAGTGAATAACGGCAATAATATGACTGGGGGGGGGGCCATTGCGCCGGGTGATATAGCTCTGCTACTTGCCCGCGCAGTGGAAGCCCAGGTTGTTGAAAGCGAGGAAAACGACCCTAAGGAAGTTGCCGTTCTTGCCGCACAAGATGACGAATCTGCAGCGGATGACAACCGGAAAGACCTTGCCGCCATTGATGTTCTCTCCAAGGCTCTCGACGGCAACTTCAACGAGGAAGACAAGGCCGACTTCCTCGCTTTGGCAAGCGATGCTTCCGAGCGCTCCGGCGTCAATATCAACTCGCTTGTGGCATTTGCCCTGAATCCTGATCAACCACTTGTCCTCCAAAGGCAGGCGCTTTATCTCGCCACTAACCGCAACATCGACCTGGTAACCAGCGTTGCGGAACAGTCAAAGCACCCCCTTCAGCAGGACGCCCAAAGTTTTCTGCTTGAAAACGAGCTGGCACATGGCCGACGTCCGGCCACCACTGATGACGATATTACATTGGAACCGCCGGAATAAACCAAATGATCATGATGTAAACGTTGGCATGTGGGGTCAAACCTACGGTTTGACAACAAGAATCGTGAAGGTTATGTGGTTTGTGAAAGAAAACTATGGGCATACTTCGCCTGTCGGGGCGCTGGGATGCCGGGATCGCTGACCGTCTGGTCGGCTCTTTATTCCAATTCCATTTCAAATTGATGCTATATAAACCACGAAGTGTATGAAGGACACGAAGGTCGGAAATAGTATATGACTAGCTCTCATTTAATTATTATCTTTTTCGTGTGATTAGCCTGTCCCGCCATAGCATCTTAGCGACGGCGGATGTGTTTCGTGGTCAATCTTTTTCTGTGTATTCCGTGTGTTCTGTGGTTATAAAATTGGTTGCGGCTTTGCTGCTCCGTGCTCTTCGCGTCCTTCGTGGTAAAACAGGCTATTTGATTTATAATTGGTATTAGATGCCAAGTCGTCCTGATCCCGAGTCCTCTTTGGAGCTAGGGGCAGACGCATGGCGTTCCCAGACAGGACATTCGACAAAAGCAATTGTCAGTTTTTAGGGAGTTCTTAATTCTTTACGGTTTCGAAATCATCTCCAGCGTATTATATTCCATCACAATAAAATGGTATAAACAATGAAGATTCTACTTTTCTCCCTCATTGTAGGACTCGGCGGGTTTGCCGGATCCATTGCACGCTACGGGCTGAGTCTTGCGTTTCAGAAATACTCCATAGTCATGCCGCTCGGAACCATCGGTGCGAATATTATCGGATGTTTCATAATAGGAATAATAGCGCATTTTTCAACCGGCGCAGGAGTTCTGTCGCCGGAAATGAGACTGTTGCTGGCGACAGGGTTCTGCGGCGGGTTCACCACGATGTCGTCATTCGTATATGAGTCCACGCAGATGATCAAGAGCAATGAACTCTATTATGCCGGGCTTTATTTTTTGATTACTATTGCAGGATCATTCCTGGCGTTTTTCTTGGGATTGCTGATTGCGCATTTAATATTTAACAGAGCAGGTAATTTATGGAACTGAAGGGTGAGGCCAAACTTCTCAGGATTTTTATCGGTGAATCGGATAAGCTGAATCACATCGCCCTTTACGAAGTCATAGTCAGCGAGGCCCGCAAGGCGGGACTTGCAGGGGCGACTGCCTGGCACGGGACTATGGGATTCGGTCCGACAAGCAGGCTAAGAACCTCGAAGATACTTGATCTTTCGACGGATCTTCCCATAATCGTTGAAATAGTGGATCT
This sequence comes from Victivallales bacterium, assembly GCA_041662825.1. Taxonomy (GTDB): domain Bacteria; phylum Verrucomicrobiota; class Lentisphaeria; order Victivallales; family GWF2-50-93; genus GWF2-50-93. Next base: position 10,630 of record JBAZRS010000012.1, read on the forward strand.
GGAAGCCAAGATAGACCTGTTTGTCCCAGTGCTTCACGACCTGTTTGAGAAGGCGCGCTCAGGAGGGCTTGTGACCATGGAAAAAGTCCAGATAATAAAATATACAAGTTCCCCCTCCATGTGAAAAATCGGCAAAATCCTCAAAGAATGAATGTATTTGTCTGGAGTTAGGCTATTCTTTACACGAAAATATTCTTTGATACGCTAAATGGTTTTTCGAACTTGGGGATTGTTCAATGTTGAGGAAATTTTCCATATCCGAAAGCAAAATTGTTGAAAGCACGGATGCCGGCTGCCAGGTATATTATTATGTAAACCCAGATGAGACAGAGAAGAAGTACCTTATAGACCAGCTTAAAATTGACGAGCACACCCTTAATTCCGCCCTCGACCCCAATGAACTCGCCCGAATAGAGTTTGAACCAGAACATGTCGCGCTCATCTTCAAAAGACCCAAAAGGTACAGTGCAAAAGACAATTTCCTTTTTAAAATAGAGTCGGCCGGACTTTTCATTTTCAAGGATAAACTGGTGGTATTGCTTTCTGAAGACATTCATATTTTCGACGGCAGGCAGTTTAACAAGGTTAACGACATAAGGGAAGTGGTCTTAAAGCTTGTTTATCTCTGGATTGTCCATTTTGTGGAGCATCTCAAGGTCATCAGCATGTGCAGTGACGAGCTTGAAAGGGGTATCAACACCTCCATAAGCAACATTCAGCTGTTGAGCATGTTCAAACTGGAAAAGAGCCTGGTGTTTTATCTGGAGGCGATCAGTTCAAACGGAAAAATCATCAATAAGCTGAAAATCCATGCGGAAAAGCTGAGCTTGTCGACTGCAAACATAGAATTCCTTGACGATGTATATATTGAAAATTCCCAGTGCTATGAAATGGCGCAGATTTATTCACAGGTTCTTTCCAGCCTTATGAATGCCCGTGCCTCAATGATTAGCAACAACCTGAACGTGATGATGAAAAACCTGAACGCCATCGTGATCGCGGTCGCAATTCCGAGCTTTATTGCAGGTGTCGGCGGAATGTCGGAGTTTTCCGGAATGATAGGTTTTCAGAATTGGAAATTCGGCTATCTCATGTTCTTCATAATCATGCTGCTTATAGGAATTGCAACTTTCGTCATCATTAAAAAATCTGAGCAGAAGTGGAAGGATTCATAATTTTTCCCTACGGGAAAAATTAACTACTCATCCAGGACGCCTGTCCAGTTTTTCACATAGAGGACTGACCTGATGGCTTTGTACTGTTCGTCTTTCAGCCCTGTTGCAGCCATGAACTTCCTGACGTATTCCTGTTCTGACCGGTGAAGGGAGGAGTCCTTCATCGCAATTTCAACTATATTTGCCAGGATGCACAGCTTCTGCTCCTCTTTTAAAGAACCGATATTTTTAAGGAATTCATCGTATGTGTGAGCCTTGTAGTAAGCCAGGGAGCTATCAAGAATCTGTTTATTCTCCTTGAAAATTTCCACTATGTACCCGTTTTCGTCTTCAGAGATTTTTCTGTCGCAGGCTGATACATACATCAGTGCAATCGCAAGCACCTCCAAAGGCGCAAGGGTTGACTGGGCCGTTGCCGCGGCCACTGGAGAGGCAACCTTAATCGAAGGCGCTGAATGTGCTAGCCCCGCATCCTGAACTGCGGTCTGCTCCGATTCCGGATTAAACATCTTCAGGCTTTCCACAAGGTTCTCAAGTTCCTTCTGTTCAGAACTCGAAAATTTTATTGAATATGGAGTGCCGTTGAGATTCATGTCCAGGAAAATGTTGAATTTCTCCTGCCTTGTATCCAGCTTGGATATTTCTTTGCCGAACACGCCGGACAATTTCCTGAAATTATCCTCACCTGCCTTTCTTGAAAACATTATGAGTCTGCCGGCGCGGGAAACCAAATAAGCTTCGCCGGATTCCCCCTCTATGCTGCCATATGCGCGTGCAGCTAAAAGAGGGATTTTTCCAGAGACTGTACCCAGCTCACTTTTGACTTTTTCAGGAAGAAAGGCGATGTTCATACTTTGCTCCTGCAGTTGAAGAATCATGTCCGTATTATATTTTAACCTATCAGGAAAACATCGTAAATTCAAATGCAGGTGGCGTCATGGCATCGGAACCCGAAAAAATAATGCCTGTAAAATCTGCGGAACCTGTTCAGCCGTCACCTCCCCCGTTATTTCCTGAAATAAGGAAATCCGGACTCAACCTGCATCCCATGAGTGGGCTGCTCATCCTTTTCCTGGATTACGCTTTCTTTGTTCAGGAAATAACGATAATAGCCCTTCCATTCACATGCCTTCTCGCCTTCCTCCTTAGTTTTACCGGAGTCCTCCTGATTCAGAAATACATAGACAATGAAAACACGGGCAGATCTGTTGCAAAGGCGTTTTTCGGCGGTGTCATAACCGGAATCCCGACCCCGCTTTTCGGCACGGTTTTCGGGTCGCTGGTCCTTTTCGTTTCTGGCTTGTCTTTCCTGAAGAGGAAAAATTAAAGGTTGATTTTTTTAAGTCCCGATGTATCTGTAACGCCCTTTATTTTAAATCCAATAACCATATAACTGTTAACGAGTAATACACACCATATGAAACCAGTATTTGTATTTTCTGGCCAGGGCGCCCAATCTGTCGGAATGGGAAAAGACCTCTTCGAAAACAGCCCGGCGGCGGCATCTATATTCAAGGAAGCCGATTCAGTTCTCGGATGGTCTGTTTCCGAAGTCTGCTTCAACGGACCTGAATCCAAGCTCACTGAAAGCAAAATCTGTCAGCCCGCCATTTATACGATGAGCTCAGTTTGTCTTGCGGCCTTCGCAGAGAGAAAACCCGAAATAAAAGCACTTGCATCAGCCGGATTGAGCCTCGGGGAATTCGCAGCCCTTTATTCGGCGGGAGTCTTCAGTTTCGCAGACGGACTCCGCCTGGTCGCAAAACGCGGCGAACTCATGGACGAATGCTGCAGAAAAGCCAAAGGCGGAATGGCGACCATCCTTGGCGGAGATATCGCAATAATAAGGCAGGTCTGCGCCGAATGCGACATAGACGTCGCCAATTTGAACTGTCCAGGACAGGTCGTGATAAGCGGTGCCGAGGAAAAAGTAACAATAGCTGTTGCCTCCCTTAAGGAAAAAGGGTTCAAAAAAGTCATTCCCCTCAAGGTCGCCGGAGCCTATCATTCAAGAATGATGAAAGATGCCGGAGACGCATTAAAAGGGGTGCTTGACGGAATTCCCATGAAGGATCCGCTGATCCCGGTCGCTCAGAATTATGTCGGAGCCTCTGTGGACAATATTTGCGAAATCCGCAATAATCTAGTAAGCCAGGTTGCCGGAAGCGTCAAATGGGAAGACTGTGTGAAGTCAATCCTCGCCAGTGGCGCCGACACTGTAATAGAATTCGGCCCAGGCAATGTCCTGACCGGTCTTGTCAAGAGAATCAATGCGAATGTCGCAAGCTTCAATGTAAACAGCATTGACAGCCTGAAGAATTTCTGAAATGTCGTCAGATTTTGATGATATCCATCCAATTTAACAGTGGCATATGTTAAATTTTACCCATTCAGGATAATACGTGTTAATAAATAGTCCAATAATTAACACGAAACAGGGTTCATGTTAAATAAGCTAACACGTCCTTATCTTCATGTTAAAAATGATGAAGTTTTACTCTGACCTGCTGGAAAGAAGATTGGTAACCGTTAAGTTGGGTGTCTACTGCCAGATAAGCTGACAATGAGAATTAGCTCCCCCGTGGGTTTATCCCACGGAAAGCGAAGATTGGGAGGCTAACGGCGTAGCCATTAGCCACACAATCTTCTTCTCCTGCCAGATAAACTGGCAGGGGGAATGAAATAAATACCCAGCTTAACAGTTACGAAGATTGTGTTCGGGATCAATCGAATACTTATTTTTCCTGCCGCTCGTTTAGAATGCTGGTGGGTGCTGCTCCGAAATATTTTTTGAACTCCCTGGAAAACTCATGTATCCTGGGGTAATCCAGGTGCTCTGAAACCTGAGTTATATTAAGTGTCGAAAACTGTAGAAGGCCATATGCTTCAGCCATCCTTATATTTCGGATTCTGCATATGGGTGATTCACCCGTTGCCTTCTTGCATATTCTTATCAGCGTCGCCCGGCTTTTATGGGACATTTCGCATAATTCATCCAGTTGCGCCCTGAACCTCTTTTCAGCCCTTATTTTCTGCTCAATGTCATTCCAGACGTTTACCGCCGCATTTTTTGACTTCTCCGCCTCAGGCTCAGCCGTGATCTTTTGAATATCCAGCAAAATGGACAGGAGTGAATTGTAGACGCCCATGGTTTTCACATATTCATTCTGACACATTGAATATTCATAGAGTTTTTCAAAGGAGGACACCGTACCTTTCTCCGCCTTAAACACCCTGTTTTCAAAAGACAGAGGCTTAAAGAGTTCTGATTTGAACGCCACCGAATAAAATACGACTGTTTCCCTGCTTTCAACCCATTCGACATCCTCCGTGGCATAATAATAGATGATGCTTCCCGGTTTTATCTCGTAGAGCCTGTTGTTGGTTTTCAGGGTGTAGGAACCTGAGACAACCAGATGGAGAAGATGATCCGGGGTGGATTTAGCCTTGATGTCCTTTCGGGGAGGCCTCTCGAACTTCCAGACCCCGGAGACATATTCGACAGGGGAATTTATATTTAACATATTCATGATAAAACCATCATCCCGAGATGATGCCTGGCTGTGTTTATTCGCCTAATGCGAATTATCGGATGACCCGCGCTCCGTTAAAGAGGAGAAATATATAGACTATTTTGCGACATTATAAAGTGCTTACACGTATAAACAAGGCAGTAATAGTGATACTATTTGCGAAATATAATATGAATAATTACTAAATACAAACGGCATTGCATGTTATATAATGCCGGATATTAATATTAGCTCCCCTGCGGGTTTATCCCGCAGGAAGCAAAGATTGGGAGGCTAACGCTTTGGCTTTAGCCCATCAATCTTCTTCTCCTGCCAGATAAACTGGCAGGGGGAACATACGCAGTTTAACGGTTACAACAAAGGAGAACTGGACATGACAAGAAAAGAACGGCTTATGGCTTCAATCAGGGGAGAGAGCGTGGACCGTCCGCCAGTTTCTTTCTATGAAATAACCGGGTATGATGAAAATCCTTCTGACAAAGACCCTTTCAACATCTATGCGGATCCTTCCTGGAAGCCTGTCATCGAGCTGGCGAAAGAAAAGACTGACAGAATTGTCAGGAGGTCTGCAGCTTTCAAGCGCGACGGTGATACTGGAAAGACGCATACTGACATAAAGCGTCATATGGAAGGGGGCAGTTTATACGAAGTGCATACGGTAAAAGCTGGAAACAGGGTTTTGACAATGAAGACGAGGCGTGACCCTGATGTGAACACCGTATGGACAATTGAACATCTCCTGAAAGATGTGGAAGATTTGAAAGCATGGCTTGATCTGCCGGATGAGAGCACTGATTTTTCAAATCCTGACATTTCAGGGTTCATAAAGGCGGAAAAGGATCTGGGCGATACCGGAATTGTGATGGTAGACTCGGCGGATCCGCTCTGTTGTGTGGCAAGTCTTTTCAGCATGGAAGAATACACGGTTATCGCCTTGACGGAGAAATCCCTTTTCCATAAGGCGCTTGAGAAAACAGCCAAGTCCATATATGCAAAAACGGAGGCGGCCTCCAAGGCCCTGCCGGGCAGATTGTGGCGCATATGCGGTCCGGAATATGCAACGCCTCCCTATCTTCCGCCTGAGCTTTTTAATGAGTATGTCGTCAAATACGTGAAACCCATGGTAGATCTCATCCAGAGCCGCGGAGGATATGCCAGAGTGCATTGTCATGGTAATGTCAGGCAAGTTCTTGATCATATCGTTGAAACAGGAGCTGTGGCCATTGACCCTATAGAACCTCCCCCCCAGGGCGATGTCGAACTGAGTTATGTGAGGGGAAAATACGGCAGGCATTTTACACTTTTCGGCAATCTTGAGGCCAGTGACCTTGAAAACCTGAGTCCCGGGGAATTTGAAAAGAAAATCATTAAGGCGCTGGATGAAGGCACTGCAGGCGCGGGAAGAGGTTTTGTTCTCATGCCGTCTGCATGTCCCTATGGACACCGGCTATCTCCCAATGTGATAAAAAACTATGAGAAAATGGTCGAGTTGGCGGAAAAATATTGATCTTTCATTTAACTGAACAGGTGAAATTTCATGCAAATCTCAAGGATAAGGCGGCCGAACGCATACAGGAGGGCAAGTATGACAATCGAAATAATTCCGAACAGGGGCAGACTTATATCGACATATTTCCTGAAAATTGTTGCTGACAGTGATCTTGTTAGCCTGTAGGCGAAAAAAGGGGCGACAAGGTAGGTCAGGGCGTTGACCCTGAAAGCCTCTGCGAAATTCGCATGGCACAGGGCTATGAATCCCCTTGTGAGCCCGCATCCGGGGCAGTCCAGACCTGTGATTTTCCTGAAATAGCAGCTCAGATATTTTCCGGCCGGAATCTCGTACGGTGTTATTGCGAATATCGCAAAAAGGAAAATAATCGAGAAAAGGATGAGTTCCACGCCGAAAGACTGGAACCATTCCCGCCAGTTTGCGAAATTCGCAGTTTTCAGTGCAATAATGGTTTTTCTCATGTTATGCGGTAACCGTCAAATAAATTATATGCTTTTTTTCGGGAAAACCCTTGTAAAAAGCCCTTGATATTATAAAATAAGAATCATTCTTATTATGGGGGGTTTATTATGGTACTCACAACTCAGAGAAAAGTGATTGTCGAAGAGCTTAAAAAGCTCAAGACACATCCCACCGCCGACCAGTTCTATGATGTCATGAGGGAAAAAACTCCCAAAATAAGCATTGCATCAGTATACAGGAACCTTGAAGTGCTGTCCAGCATGGGAATAATTGCAAAGCTGGAATTTAGCGGAGACAAGAACAGGTTCGACGCCGACACAAGCATGCACTATCACCTGAAATGCTCAAAGTGCGGTGTTTTTCTTGATTTCAATCCCAGGGGGGTGAAATCCCTGGAGAAATCCCTGGACAAGATTAAAAAACTCAACGATAACGTAAACAACTTCAATATTGTATTCAACGGCCTGTGCAGCAAATGCAAATAGCCTAACCCGGCAGAGCCGGAACCAAATATGGGAAATAAGGAATGCGCTTCGCGCAGGAATAAATCTTGCGTTGAAAACACAAGATTTAATTTTTAAGAGACTGAAGCCCGGATCCGTTGTAACTTTTAGGATGGCAACCGGACTGTGAATTTTTAAAATATTAGACATGGGAGCTGCAGGAATGGCGAATAGCATCAAGGGATCACTGACTGAAAAAAATCTTCTAAAGGCTTTTGCGGGCGAATCTCAGGCGAGGAACCGCTATGCGTATTCCGCAGGGGTTGCTGCAAAAGAGGGCTATGAGCAGATTGCGGCCATATTCGAGGAGACGGCCGAACAGGAGAGGATACACGCGAAAAACTATTTTAAGTTCCTGGAGGGCGGAGATTTGGAGATAACGGCCACATATCCGGCCGGAATGATAGGCAATACGGAACAAAACCTAGTTGCCGCAGCAGCTGGCGAAAACCATGAATGGTCAAGCCTCTATCCATCGTTTGCGAAAGTCGCGGAAGACGAGGGATTCAGGGAGGTAGCAGTCCTGTACAGGATGATCTGCAATGCTGAAAAGGCGCATTATGAGAGATACAGCGCCCTTCTTAAGAACCTCAGGGATGGAAAGGTTTTCAAGAAGGACGCCAAAGTGAAATGGCAGTGCAGGAAGTGCGGTTATGTTCATGAAGGGCTTGAGGCGTTGAAAAAATGCCCGGCCTGCCAACACCCGCAGGCATACTTCGAAATCCAATGCCTGAACTGGTAGGATCTTGAAAATTCACTATTGACAGGATAGCGTTAAACCACATATGAATACTCTGGTCCTGTGACATTTGTTTGTGTTTTTCATGCAAGGTAGGGTTATCCCCCATTTCAAATTAACGAACCGGGGGCTATTTTTTACAAATTAACATCTAAGGGGGTAATTATGGCCAAGAGACTTGAAGTGCTGAAATGCTGCAAAGGTGTGACCTTTGAAGTTCTTACCGACGGAGACTGTGTGGATCTTACCTGCTGCGGAGAACCCGTGCAGGTTCTCAAGGAAAACAGCGTCGACGCCGCAAAGGAAAAACATGTTCCCGTATTGCAGAAGGGGCAATCCGGCGTAAAAATCGTCGTTGGTGCCGTTGCCCATCCGATGGAGGAAAAACATTACATCCAGTGGATCGAAGTTATCAATGGAGACTATGTCAACCGCAAATATCTCAAGCCCGGACAGGCTCCAGAAGCCGAATTCTACGTTCAAGACACAGGGAAACTCATCATCCGCGCATATTGCAATCTGCACGGATTATGGAAAGGATAATCATAATGATAACGAAAAAAATTGAAGCTGCCTTAAACGACCAGCTTAATTTCGAGCTTTATTCCGCTTATATTTACATGGCGATGCAGGCGCATCTGAGGTTCCAGGGCCTCAACGGGTTCGCAAACTGGATGCAGATCCAGGTCCAGGAAGAGAGCGTCCACGCAATGGGACTCTATAACTTCATAATCGATCGTGGCGGGAAAGTCACCCTCAAGGCGATTGCCCAGCCCAAGACCGAATGGAAATCAGTGCTTGCCGTTTTCGAAAACACGCTGGAGCATGAATGCATAGTGACTTCCAGGATAAACAACATTGCAGCCCTTGCCGAAAGCGAAAAGGATTTCGCCACAAGGAATTTCATGCAGTGGTATATCGGCGAGCAGGTCGAGGAGGAGTCCAACGCCAACGAGATAATAAACGACCTCAAGCTTGCCTCAAATTCAAAGGAGACTCTGCTGATGCTGGACAGGGAGAGGGCCAAAAGGGTCTTCATGTTCCCTGTTATTCCCGGCGGAATGAAGGCTCCCGGGGCTCCGGCCCCGTAAAAGATAAAATGCAGATGATTGGATAATCTGAACTTTGAACATTCAACATCGAACATCCAACTTCGAATGATAGAAATATGGAAGAAGTAATCAGTTATCTGAGCATTTGTTGGAGTTCACGGCTTTAGCGTGTCTTAATTGGAATTTGAATTACCATCGGAAGGCAATGAGAATGAACAGCATCGGCAAGGCGATCAAAATAAGCGACAGTGTCTACTGGGTAGGCGCGGTTGACTGGACTGTCCGCGACTTTCACGGTTACCAGACCGGCCGAGGCACCACTTACAACGCCTACCTGATAATGGCCGACAAGATAACCCTGGTCGACACTGTGAAGGCTCAGCTCAAGGACGAGCTCCTTTCAAGAATATCGTCTGTTGTCGATCCCGGGAAGATTGACTATATAATTTCAAACCATTCCGAAATGGATCATTCCGGATGCCTGCCCGAAATGATCGAAATCATTAAACCCGAGAAGGTTTTCGCCTCCGCAATGGGACAGAAGGCGCTTGAATCCCATTTCGGTTTGGGCTCCAAGATCACCCCGGTCAAAAACGGGGAAAACCTTTCCCTCGGCAATATGAACATGAGTTTCATCGAGACCAGAATGCTGCACTGGCCGGACAGCATGTTCAGCTATCTCAAGGAGGAGCAGATCCTTTTTTCACAGGATGCGTTCGGAATGCATCTTGCCACCGACAAGCTGTTTGACGACCAGAACAACTGGGAGATCCTTGAAGAGGAGGCGGAAAAATATTTCGCCAACATCCTTATGCCCTATTCAAATTTGATTTTAAAGCTTCTTGAATCCGTATGCGCCATGCATCTTCCCGTGAAAATAGTCGCCACGGATCACGGTCCGCTCTGGCGTTCAAATATCGGAAAGATCATGGATCTGTACAAGGAATGGTCTGAACACAAACCCGTATCGCGGGCCATAATTGTCTATGACACGATGTGGAACAGCACTGCAATCATGGCCAAAGCCGTAGGCGAAGGACTCATGGATGCCGGGGTGGAATTTAAAATCATGCCGATGAGTGCGAGCCATCGGAGCGATGTTGCTACTGAACTGCTCAAATCCAGTGCTTTAATCGCAGGTTCTCCGACCTTGAACAATAACGTTTTCCCGACAATGGCCGATGTGCTGACCTATATCAAGGGGCTGCGCCCGATAAACATGATTGGCGCATCTTTCGGTTCCTACGGTTGGAGCGGGGAATCGGTAGCACAGGTCAACGACTATCTTAAGGCAATGAACATGGAGATGGTCGGAGAGGGTGTGAAAATCAAATATGTCCCGACAGGAGCCGATCTCAAATCCTGTTATGAGCTGGGAAAACTGGTCGGAACAACCCTCAAGAGCAAAATTAAATAGAAACGGAGAATCGGCGAAACGGTGAATGGGTGTTTACGGAAGACGAATGAAAAATGTTGGAGTTCACAACTTTAGTTGTGTCTTAAATTAAAAATCGTCAATCGGAAATTGAAAATAAACCAACGGAGGTTTTTATGGACAAATATGTATGCGATGCGTGCGGCTGGATCTATGATCCCGCAAAGGGCGACACTGAACACGGAATAACTCCCGGAACATCTTTCCAGGATCTGCCGGACGACTGGGTATGCCCCGAATGCGGAGTCGGCAAGGACTCCTTCTCCAAAGTGGAATGATATTTTTCAGAATGAAAAATATCATATTACTGAGCTGATTTCAAAATGCAAAAAAACTGTTGTCGCGGGAATATCTCTTGTTGGTGTTCACAACTTTAGTGTGTCTTCGAATTCAACAAGTTAGACACTCTAAAGCCGTGAATGCCAACTTAAGAAATCAGCTCAAAAGAGGCAATTTTGAAATTGCCTCTACTAATATGTCTTATTATCGTTAGATAAGTGCAGATTGGCTTGCCAGGGCGTAGCATTTTAGTGAAGACTGGTGGTTAAAGAATCTAACTTCCAGTGAAGAAACAGTGAAAGAAGTGTTCCAATTAAGCTTACACGGAAACATCTCGACTCCCTTTATTTGAAATACAACAAAAGGGAGCTTGTCCACCCG
>JBAZRS010000013.1:0-21672 GCA_041662825.1 Victivallales bacterium
TCTTTTCAGGAAGCTCTGCCGCGACCTCGCGTTTTTTCCGGCGCAGGATGAAAGGCGCGACCCTCACAGCAAGTTCCCTCTGTATTCCCTCGTCATCCCTTATCCCGGCGTAGCGCAGCTTGAAGCTCCGGTAGCTTCCGAGCATTCCGGGATGGAGGAAGTCGAAGATGGACCACAGTTCCTCGGCGGAGTTTTCAAGGGGCGTTCCGGTCAGGACAACCTTGTGTTCCGCCGATATCGACTTGCAGGTGCGGGCGTTCGCCGTGTCCGGATTTTTTATGTGCTGCGCCTCGTCGAGGATGAGGATGTTGAAATTGAAATTTGCATACATCTCTATGTCCCTCTGCGCAAGTGCGTATGAGCTTATCACAATGTCGGACCTGTTTATTTCATCGGTGAGAAGGGCTCGGTCCGGCCCCTTTAGGACTAGCACCTTCAGGGAGGGTGTGAATTTTTGCGCCTCCATTTCCCAGTTTTCGACAAGGCTGCTTGGGCAAAGAATCAGGGTTGGCGGACAGAAGTTAGGATTTCTCTTTTTGCAGGATGCGATTACTGCCAGCGCCTGTATGGTTTTCCCGAGACCCATTTCGTCAGCAAGAATGGTGTTCAGCCCGTTTTCGGACATCTTGTTGATCCAGCCGATGCCGTCCTTCTGGTAGTGCCTCAGGGTTCCTATGAAAATATCGGACTCTTCTTCCGGATTGTGCATGGAGTTTTCAATCCTGTTCTTCAGGTCCGTGAATTCCGCTGGGATTTCGCCCAGAAGGGCCTTGGCGGTGTCATACCAGTAGAGCGCCGAAGCCTTGGATATCCTGATGATGTCGTCGTGTTCCGGATCGGTATGGACAAAATCGTGAACCGCCATTACAAAATCGCAGAGGTTCTTTCCAGTTTTTCCGAAACGGCCGTTTTTGGTTTCTATGAAATTCCTGCCGTTTTTGACGGCGTCAACGAGAGTCTTCCATTTGATTTCGCATGTGCTTGTGCGAATCTGATATTTCATTTCAAAGAGGCCGTCCTTTTCGGTGACGGTGCTGAATTTGAAGGTGAAGTCTTCAAGCGCCCCTGTTTTAATGAAGGAAGAACAATCTGGAGATATGAAGATTTCCCTTTTCTCTTCAATCCATTTCCTGAGGATTTTCTCAAAGAAAAGGCCCGTGGCTTCGCTGTCGCTGAGGAGATAAATTCCGTTGGCCCCGCTTTTCCTGCTGAATCCGGCGAGAAGGATCTCATTCTCGTATTCCCTTTCACGTTCCAGATTCCTTTTCCAGTAGATGCCGGCGGATTCGGCGAGTCTTTTTTCGCTGGGGGAGAGAAGGGTTCCCGCGTAATCGAATTTCAGTTCAAGCTGGAGGATTTTGTCTTTTGCGATTTTCGCATAATAGACGGGGCTGAAATCGCGGTAGCGGAGGCTCAGAGGCTGAACCACCGATGTTCTCAGGGTATGCTTTGCGAATCCAGCGAATAGGTTTTCGGCTTTCCCCTTTTCACAGTGCTGCTCTTTCGCATGCAGGAAATTCCTCAGCCAGACCAGGTCAAACGTGGCGGGAATCCACCAGTAGTCTCCCGCGATGCCGGTCCAGCAGCCGGACTTGCCCATGATGATTCTGGGATCCTTCAGAGGGATCAGCCCCTTTTCGGTTTCAATGCCGGGCCTGACGAAGCAGGTGTCGCCGCTTTTCAGCGACGAAAGCACGGGGGCGGCGGGAAATTTATGGACGGTGATCTTTTCCTTTCCGCAGTAGAAATTTTCAAATCCGGAGAGGCAGTGGAAGAAATCGGCGGCGGCTTCCGAACTGAGCTGGAGTTTGAACCCGTCAGCCTCGGCGTTTGTGGACAGGAAACGTATGATCTGCCTGTCCTGCGGCGGAAAGTGCGAGATCCGCATGCCTCCGCCGAGTATCTCCTTCAGGTGGATCTGGCGCAGGTTTGTGAGTGAGCCCTTGTAGCTTCTTTTTTCATAATTCATGTTCACTTCAAAAACACAGCTGGCCCACCTGCTCGGGGAGTGTGGCATTTCAGCTTCAAGTTCAAGCGTTATTCTCGCCTTGAAGACTTCATTGCCGTCAGAAAGGAGATCGTCGAGTTCCTTCTGGTCAAGACCCGCAAAAACAGGTTTCTTGTCTGCTGTCCTTTCCTTGGGAGAAGGAATGTGGGAATATGTGAAGTAATGGACTATTGCGGCTGCTGCATGAATGCATATTCCCGGACCAAAACCGCAGTTGCAGTGTGAAACAGTTTCCCTGGTTTTTAAGTCAACTCTGACATTAAAGACGGATTTTGCCGACTCCCGGAAAACGGCGCTGAGCCTCCCGTCATCCTCCAGGCAGCAGAAAAGAAGAGCTCCCGTCCTGAGAAATTCGCGGGCCTTTTTCTGAATGTCCTTGTCCAGGACTGAATCAAGGCTGTTGGCGCTGTTCTGAGACATATAAGGTTGAATTCCCTCCCTCTGAAAACACAAATCCAACTTATAACATATCATTGTAACCGTGTGCATGAAACCCGGATTCGGCAAAATGTCGCCGGATTTGCCAATTTTGGGAGGTTCCCTTGATAAATGCCTTGCAGTCGGTACTTTAACGTTGAAAAGACATCTTTCCTGTCGGCAGTTTCCTGCGGACATTAGGGGAATGGCAGGGAATCAGTGTATGCTACTGGAGCATAATTGCATTTTTCATAACATGGGAGATTCGCAGTGTCGGAATCTGAAGAAACCACCGTGGGGATGAATCTGGATGAATCCTTCAGCAACTTGAATGTTGACAGGAAATGCTGTCTGATGGTTTTTGACGGGGAGACCAGGGGATCGATGTACAAGCTTCTGAAGGAAAGCACCCTGATAGGCCGAGACACCGAATGCGACATTGTGATTCCCTTCCCGAACATCTCGCGAAAACACCTGAAGATCATTGTTGATGACAAATTGAACGCCTCGGCGGTGGACCTGGGCTCTTTAAACGGCACCGAAATAAATGGTGTCAGGCTGAAGGGTGACATACCCCTTGAGAACGGCGACATCATAAAGGTCGGGGGCGTGACCCTGAAATATTTCCTTGAGGGAGAGCCGGAATATAATCTTTACGAAATGAACAAGGAGCAGAACTACAAGGATGAACTGACCGGATTTTTCAACAGGAGGTATTTCAACCTGATGATAAATACCGAAATGGGGAAGGCGAAAATTTCAGCCGGTGAATTTTCACTTGTCCTGCTCGATGCGGACAATTTCAAGGCGTTGAACGACACCTGCGGGCAAACTGCCGGAGATTACGTGCTGAAGGAGATGGCCGACATCATCACGAAGAACTGCATCCGCAACAACGATCTTTTTTTCCGTTACGGCGGAGACGAGTTCGCGGTAATACTTCCCAAAGCCAATACCGAAAACGCCTACAAGATAGCCGAACGTTATCGTCTTCTTGTGGAAGCGCATCCGTTTATGTTCAACACTTTCCGCATTCCAGTGACAATATCCCTCGGGATTGCGGTTTATGAAAAAGGCATTGACACGGCGACCGATTTGGTGAAAAGGGCAGACGAGGCCTTGTTCAATTCGAAAAGGGAGGGAAGGAACTGCAGCAGCGTGTACAGTCCGGAATATTCCAAGAACGTCCCCCCGGAAGTGAAGGCCGGCGTCATTGACACTGTCAGGATGAGGAAGATGAAACCGTTCTAGCCTGATTAATTCATGAACACCCAACATCCAACCAGGCTTCGTTGTGAACTGCGCCACGGCACAGCACTCAATTTCCAATTTCCATCGGAATTGAATTCAGAAAATCTTTACTTGGACATCCTGCTTGGCAGGACAAGTTGGATACTTGCTCCGCATCTGCGGAGTTCCGTGTTGGCTATTGGATATTCAGATCCAACACTTCGATATTCGTCATTCGAATGTTCGATATTCGATTGTTCAAAAGTTGCGGCGCTTTGGCCGCCTAATTTAAGGCTAAGGAATTTCAAAGTTTTGAACATCCAACATTCAACATTGAACATCGAACATTGAATTTAAAACCGAATTCATTCGATGTTGGAAGTTCGATGTTCAGTGTTCGATGTTCATGTTGCGGCCCTTGGCCGCCTAATTTAAGATACAGGGTGCAGAAATGAAAAAACTTCTTGTCACAGGCAGCAGCGGGCTGATCGGCTCGGAATGTGTCACATATTTCGATTCGCGCGGCTGGAGCGTTTTCGGCATAGACAACAATATGCGAAAGGATTTCTTCGGACCCGACGGGGACACGAGCTGGAACCTGCGGAGGATTCAGGCGGCAGCAAAAAATTTCATGCACAACTCCCTGGACATACGGGACAGGGCGGCGATCCTGAAATTCATCGAGGAGATAAAGCCGGATTTCATAATTCACTGTGCGGCCCAGCCCAGCCATGATCTTGCGGCTTCCCGCCCCTTTGACGATTTTGACGTCAATGTGGTGGGTACTATGAACATGCTCGAGGCCACCCGCCGTTTCATTCCGGAATCCCCGTTCTGCTACATGAGCACAAACAAGGTTTACGGCGACACCCCGAACAGGTTGAAACTCAAAGAGCTGAAGACGCGCTGGGATTATGCGGAGAAAAAGTTCAGGGACGGAATCGACGAGTCAATGAGCATAGACCAGTGTCTGCACAGCATTTTCGGCGCGAGCAAGGTGGCCGCAGACGTGATGGTGCAGGAATACGGCAGATATTTCAATATGAAGACCGCATGCTATCGCGGGGGATGTCTGACGGGTCCGTCCCATTCGGCGGCAGAGCTCCACGGATTTCTGGCATACCTTATTAAATGCGTCAAGGAAGGCCGTCACTACAGGATATTCGGATACAAGGGCAAGCAGGTGCGGGACAACATACACTCTTTCGACGTATGCAGGGTTTTTGAGGAATTCTACCTGCATCCCAGATGCGGCGAAGTTTACAATCTGGGAGGTGGAAGGGGCAACAGCATTTCGATGTTGGAGTCAATAGAACTAGCGGAACGCATTGTCGGCAAAAAACTGGATTACGAATACCTGGAACAGAACCGCAAAGGCGACCATGTCTGCTATATTTCCGACCTCGGAAAGCTCAAGGAGCATTTTCCGGACTGGGGCATCACAAAATCCCTGGACGACATCTTCACCGAGATCGCCAGCGCCATGAAATAAAATTTTCGCGGCGAAAATTTTTATAATCTGGAAATATACCGGCGGGAAACCTGCGCCTTCTGTCTTGTTTACTTGATTTATTTTCCACTTCCAGTTATCTTCCAGCCATTATGAAAATTAAAATTCCTATCAGTCTCAGTCATTCGTTGTCGTTGGCACTGGCAAGCATCCTGTGTGCAGTATTGCCGCTGGACTCCCGTGCGGCAGACAAGGCGGAAATTCCACCACCTGTCCGGACTCAGCGGGCGATCTATGCGCACTACATGGGCTGCTACCCGGTTGCCTGCAATGCCACGGCGTATCACCGTAGTCACGACGCCGCGCTGGTTCGGCATGACGGTAAGACCCCAGCTGACCAGAATGGCGGCCGCTGGCGCAACTGGCCGCTGGTTCCGGAGGGGATGACCCTGACCCTGGAAGAGAGTGTGGACCTTGAGATTCGCCGTGCCATTCGTGCCGGTATGGACGGCTTTGCCATCGACATGTGGGCTGGCGAGAAGGCGAACTGCCAGAAGGTCATCGACGCGATGTTCAAGGTCGCGGAAGCAAAGGATTACCCGTTCGGCATTACACTCTGTTTCGATTCCGGCGATGTCGACGGCTTGCGCTGGTTACTGACCACGCACGGCAAGAGTCCGAAGCTGGGACGCGTGGACGGCAAACCGTTCTTCCCAGGTTACTACTCCGTGAGCAAGGCGGCCAACTACGCCGCCAAGATTATGGGCGAACCGATAGATCCGAAGGATTCGTTCACCAAGTCTCCTCGGGTGCGGACGACACCGGAAGGGTGGGATTTGATGGTCAAGCGGTTCGACGAGATTGCGGGTGAGCTGGGCGAACCGATCTACTGGCACTTCGATATCTCGGGCTTGTTCCTGCGGGTCGGGGGGCTGGATGAGCGCAAGCTCAAGGCGGAGAAACTGATTCCAGCGTGTGAAGTGTTCGCCAAAGGCGGCTTCGCAATCGGATCCTTCACAGGTTACCCTGAAGAAGACCAGGTCGCCCAGGCGGTGCGCAAGGTGAGGGGCGAGTACAGCCAGCCGATGTGGTACCAGTATGACAATGCTTCCTGGGCCTTCACACACGGCGACTTCCTGCGAACCGGTACGCAGATTCTGCGCGAGAACTGGCGCAAGGCCCGCGAGTACGATACGCACGTGATGCAGTTCGTAACCTGGAATGACTACACCGAAAACACCAGTCTGGCGCCGGGATATCAGACGCATTACGCCATCTTGGACCTGAACGCCTACTATGCCCAGTGGTGGAAGAGCGGCAAAGAGCCGCAGACGGATCACGACCGCATCTATATCTGTTTCAAACGTTATGGCAAGGACGCAAAGGTGTTCCCGTTCAAGGAGCGCAAATACTCCATAGGCGACGGCGTGCTGGAAGTCCTGACCATCCTGCCGACGGCGGCGACCGTGCGTGTGCCGGGCAGGAACACGGAATACCAGGCGCCTGCGGGGGTTTTTGTGCAGCATCTCCCGCTGACCCCCGGGCCGGTGACGGTGGAGGTGCTGCGGAATGACAAGGTCGCGACGCGCCTCGAGAGTCCCGATCCGGTCACCGACCGACCCTATCGCGACCAGGCGGACCTCTACTGCTTCTCGACCGAGGAAGCGCGACACTGGAAAGCCGACTTTGGCGACAGGCCTATGTTCACGGCCAGCGAATACGGTGACGACGACCATGACGGCCTGCCCAACTGGTTCGAAATGTACTGGTTCGGCAAGTTCTTCGACTGGTCGACTGCGACTGGAGCCGACCCGAACGCGGATCCCAACGGCACCGGCAAAACAAATCTGCAGCACTACCTGGATCAGACATCACCGGAGAAGCCGAAGCCCTGATCTCGTGAAACGTAATACGTGAAACGTGATGAGGCGTTCGATCCGTCTTGTGCTTGCCTTTCTCCCCGAGGCAATGACGCTGACGATTGTTTCACGGAGCTGGTGCAGGAAAAAATGGGGCTGACCCGAATGCCCCCAACTTAAGCGGTTTTGTCGGTCAACAAATCCAGAGTTGATGTTGTGCCGCCGCCCTGCGGGGACTGAAAATTATATTTGATTATTCATAGTCCCCACGCTGGCGCATGGGGCTACAACATGTCGCCCTCTGCGAGGGCTGAATAATAAAACAGTTCGCTCCATTGTATAATAGCCTCCGCAGGAGGTGGAATAATGTAGCCCAAAGGCGTAAGTCTTGGGAATATAAAGATTTCATTAAAGGACCAAGCCCCCGCAGGGTGGCGGCACTTAAGTTGGGGGCATTCGGTCTGACCCTTTTTCCAATGCCATGAATTATTTAGTCAAAATAACTATCTGCCAAGGATGTCTTTGAAACTTCAAGAACTGTACAGGAGCATGGGAACAATGCTTGATGCCGGTTTGGGCGTCAGAAAGGCGTTGGGCATTGCCATCCGCAACAGCAGTGGGAGAATGCGGAAGGCATTGATTAAGGTTCATGCCGACATTGAAGACGGCAGGACACTTTCGGAAGCCATGTCCGACATATGCATTTTTCCCAAGGATGACATATGCATAATCGAAGCAGGGGAGATTTCCGGGCGCTTAAATGTGGCATTCATTTCTGCGGCCGCCTGGCATGAATGGAGGACCAGATCTTTTAATGCCATCCGTAACAAAATGATAGTGCCTCTTCTGCAAATGCACGCTGCGGCATTCATTCTGCCATTCCCAAGTTATTTTCTGGGGCATGTCACATTGACCGGTTACCTTGTCGCGGTGTTCTCTTTACTTCTACTCATATATATACCAATCGGCGTGATGCTCGTCGTATATTGGATGTCCGGAACGCAGGGGCCCGCCCGCAGATTCACTGACCGGCTCCTTTTAAGGGTGCCGTTTCTCGGCATGACATTGTATGACATTGCCCTTATGCGTTACTGCGGGAGTTTTCATGCTCTGCTTGAAGCCGGAGTCCCAATGCCGGTATGCGCGGAAATCTCAGTAGGCCTATGCGGCAACGCGGAGGTTGCCTCCATGCTGAAGGGCGGCGCAGACAGCGCCCGCGCCGGAAATCCCGTTTCAGAAGGATTTTCAGATAAATTGCCATCAAAGTTCCTGTCGATGTGGCGAACGGGAGAACAAACGGGCAGGCTGTCGGAAATTCTACAGCTTTTATCCGCAGAGAAACAGGGTAATACTAAGTTGCAATCAAAGAGCACGTCAGCGGAGTGACATGGCTACAACAAATCTAGGCTGTAGCCGCGTCACTCTGCTGACGCGTTCCTTTCCCAATGGTAGGTCGGTATAAGGCGGAAGTTGCCGGCTAAGGGGCTGAATCAATAATTCTCCACCCCGACAATGGCGGTCACCGACTTTTCCGGAACTATCATGAAGCTTTCAGTGAGTTCAAGTCCTATTTTTTCCAGTTCTAGCACTTTGAAGAACTGTTTCTGGTTCTCCAGATATAAATCTCCAAAACCGGGGCTGAAGCGCATCCTTGTCAGCTTGAAACCTTCTTTTTTTGCGAGGTTCGCACACAGAAGGTTGATCTTATTCATTGCCTCGTCGGCGATTTCGGAAGCCGCCGCATCAACGATAATCGCCTCGGATGCCCGTTTTTTTTCGATAAGCGTGTTTGTCTCCAAAGTGATTTCCGCACCGACAGTTGAAGCCATCATCACAACTTTGGAGCTGTCCTTCAGTAATTTTGCGAGACTCGCACTTTCAAAAACTATTCCTCCGGAAAGAGATATCTTCTTATCGGATTTTTCCTCGATTTCCATAAACCTGTAAACACCCCTGCATTCGCAGATGGAGACTGCAAAGTCCAGTGTTTTTTCAAAAAGGGCAAGGCTCTTTTCATTGAGTTTCGTCTTATGGATATTGTACTTCAGCCTTGCAAGAATGTCCTTCCTTGGCGGCTCAACGTGAATGTTTTCAATTCTGTGTATGTTTGAATCCATAGATGTGAATGCAAGTTTTAAGTTTCAGGTTTTAAGTTTTAAGCCTAGAAAAACTTCCGAACTTCCGAACTTCCGAACTTTCGAACTTCCCCTCTGTGCCTATTCATTATGATTTGCGGACAGAGCGTTCTTTTGGGGTGAACAGCCTTATGTCGGCAAGACTGAGTCCTGCGGCGTCAATGGTTTTAAGGTGATATGAAAAATCGCCGATTTCGTTCAGGGTGTGGGAATCTGTGCCGACCGAGACCGGCACTCCGTACTCTGCGCATGCCTTGAGCATGTCGGCATCGGTAGGAATCACAAAATGTCCGTTCAGTTCCATGGAGACCCCCGCTTTTTTAGCCTCCCTGACTATTTGGCGGACAGTCTCTTTTGATACGGGGAGCTGGGTGCTTATCCATCTGAACGGATGTCCGAGGACATCTATACCGCTGTTGATCAGCTGTTTCGTGTGTTTCTTCCACCTGTCTAGGACGGTCTTCCTGTTTTCATCGGCAGCGACGCTCAGATAATGGACGCTTCCTATTAGAATATCAATTTGCTTCCTGAACGAATCGTCAATTGTGAGCCTGCCGTCGTGCATCATTTCGACCTCAAGTCCCGGGAAGACGTTTTTATCCTCAAGTCCTGCCAGATTCGCAAGGTGGGCTGCTAGGCGGCTGTTGCCCCAGTCACGGTGCGAATCGAAAATGCGGCTGTCGGAAATGAATTCCCATTTCCAGGCGATTTCAGGGGGGAAATATACGGCCATTCCGTGGTCGGTCACATATACGGAGTCGACCTCCGGATTTTCCTTTACGAGATTCACGTAAACATCGGGAGTCAGTCCGGGCTCGGCGCAGTAGCTCATGTTGGTGTGTGCATGGAAATCAATCATGGTCGCAAGTCATCTATATGACATTAAAGTTTAAAAAAATTCCGCTTCTTAGCCTGGCTAAAAAGCGGAATTTTTATGTAATAGCAAGTTTTAAGGAAAAGGAAACGGAATTATTTCTTCGCGCTGGCGGCAATAAGCTTGGCAAGCTGGGATTTCTTCCTGTTGGCCTTGTTTTTATGGATCGTTCCGCCTTTGACCGCTTTGTCAAGCAGAGAGGAAATTCCTGAATAAAGATCCTTTGAAGCCTTGGGCTCTGCGGACTTGACAGTCTCCCTGTATTTCTTTTCGGCGGTGGTGATGGAGCGTCTGCAGGCCTTGTGTTTGATGCGCGCCAACTCATTGTTCTTGACACTTTTCACAGCTGATTTTGTATGGGGCATTGAAGTCAACCTTTCGTTTCTTGATTCTGGTTTGTCATGAGCGCGCTGAAATACGCGTGACGGGCAGTAAAATGGCACGATAAAAGGAAAAATCAAGCGTAAGTTTGATATGCCCTGAAAAAATAGTTCATACGGGTTTCACCTGTTTGAAGCTTTTCCAGCCATTTCGGCATCTTCTTTGCTGATTTCGCCTTTTATTTTCTGTTTTTCGCCATCATTGAAGAACTTCATATTATAATTGCCAAGTTTTAATAATTCCCGCATATTCTTTTTCTTTTTCGGGATTAAGTTAAGGGATTGATGAATCGTGACAAACTTAAAATTTATTTTCTTGGTTCCGGCAGAATAGCTGTTCCGCTGCTTTCACGTCTTGCAGCATCGCAGAGGATTTCACTTGTCGGAACCGGCACCCAGAAGGACAGACCAGCCGGCAGGAAGAGGCATATCAGGCCGACTCCCGTAGGCGAGTGGTGTGAAACGCAGTCCCTCAGGGTGGACAAGCCGGATTCGGTCAACTCCCCCGAATTCACAGGGCTTCTCAGGGGAATCTCGCCTGACATGATTTTCGTCTCATCGTTCGGACAGATCCTGAAGCAGGAAATACTGTCACTCCCGCGTTTCGGCTGCATCAACCTCCATGCCTCCATACTGCCGGCCTACAGGGGTGCCTCCCCTCTTCAGGCGGCGCTACTGGGCGGCGACCGGATTACCGGTGTGAGTTTCATGCAGATGGAAAAGGGGCTTGACACGGGGCCGGTCTATCATGTCTGTGAATATGAGATTCTCCCGGGGCAGAAGGCGGACGAACTGGAGCATTCGCTGGGAGTGCTCGGTTCGCAGCATGAGGAGGAGGTTCTCCTGAAGATTGCTTCAGGCGAACTGAAGCCCCGGCCGCAGGATGATTCAAGGGCGACCTATGCGGGGAAAATCAAGAAGGAGTATGGGGAGATCCGCTGGTCGGAGCCGGCGCGTAAGATTGAAAGGATGTTGAGGGCCTATCATCCCTGGCCCGGAATATTCTTCACAGTTGCGCATGCCGGCAGAAAGACGAGAATATCGGTTACTGAGCTGGCCTGCCTTGACATTTGCGGCAGGCCGGGGCAGATTTTGAAGGCCGATAGGAATGATTTTGCAATCGCATGCGGTGCCGGGGCTGTTTCCCTGAAGAAGCTTGTCCCTGAGGGGAAAAGGGAAATGTCGGGGGTTGAATTTGTCCAGGGCTGCCATGGATTGGAAGGGATGGTTCTCGGAGGCGTAATGCTTGAAACCGGAAATGAGACGGGTGGACATGCGATATGCGATAAGCAGTTTTGAATTTACATCTTAAAGGTCAAATCGCGAACTTCGCAGTCCCGGTCTCAAATCGAAAGTTGAAAATCAAAAATAAAAATTGGAAAGCGGTCCGCCTCAGGCGGATCAGAAATTGGAATCACCATGAATTTTATAACGAAATTGTTCCGGCCTGTAAAAAAGGCGAAAGTGCTTGTAATCAACTGTGAAAAACTGGAGACCAGGGTTGCGCTCATAAACAAGGGCAAGCTTGAGGAATACCAGATCGAACGCAAGGGGGAGGAGCATCTTACCGGCTCTGTTTTCCTGGGGAAAATCACACATCTGGAAAATTCGCTCCAGGCGGCCTTTGTAGACATCGGGAGCGACAAGAATGCGTTCCTGCACTACAAGGACATGCTTCCCGCGACCTACGACATGATCGAGAAAATCAAAAGCGACCACCACACCCGGCAGGGGAAGAAAAACCATTCCGGAGGCTCCTTCACCAGGCGTTTCGCCGAACTTGAAAAGAAACGCAGGAACAGCAGGATAAGGGTTGAAGACATCCCGAAACTTTTCGCCCCCGGTTCCGAAATCCTAGTCCAGGTTACAAAAGGCCCCATCGGCACAAAGGGGCCGCGTGTGAGCACAAACATTTCAATACCCGGCCGTTATCTGGTGCTTCTGCCCTTCTCCGACCATATCGGGCTTTCAAAGAAAATAGAGGAGCCGAAGGAACGCGACAGGTTGCGTAAAATCATGAACGAGCTGGAAATACCTGACGGCATGGGCTGCATATGCAGGACGATCGGCGAAGACAGGAAGGATATTTTCTTCAAACGCGATCTCGACATGCTCGTCGAACTCTGGAAGAGGGTCGAGGATATCCAGAAGAATCCCAAGGCGCCATGCGTAGTCTATGAGGAGCCGAACCTGATACTGAGGACGCTCCGTGATTTCCTTACCGAGGAGATAGATGAAATAGTTGTTGACGAGGAAAATGCATACAACTATATAAAGGACTTCCTTATAAAAATTGCCGGAAGCCAGATGGTCGGAAAAGTGAGTCTGTATAAGAAGCCTACGCCTCTTTTCGAAAACTACGGGATAGAGAAACAGATCTACGAGATATTCCAGCGCGAGATAGGCCTGCCTTCAGGAGGCTACATCTGCATTGATGAGACAGAGGCCCTCATATCAATTGATGTAAATACGGGAAGCAGCCGCGGGAAAGCCCAGCCGGAAACCATCCTGAGGACAAACATGGAGGCTGCGGACGAGGTGGCCAGGCAGATCAGACTCCGCAATATCGGCGGTCTTGTCGTAATCGATTTCATTGACATGGATTACGCAAAGGACAGGGATGCCGTGTTCAAGCAGATGAAAGGAAATGTCGCGGACGACAGCGCCAAGACAAGCATTCTTCCGATAAGCAAGTTCGGACTTATGGAGATGACGCGCCAGCGCGAGCACGAAAGCCTCAGCGATGCGGTTTACGACGCCTGTCCGTACTGCCAGGGCAGGGGAAAGGTCAAATCCCCCTTCAGCATGAGCGTTGAAATCCAGCGCCGCCTCCAGGAAGTTTTGAAGAAGCATAAACGGGAGAGAGGAATTGCAGTCAGGGTCGTCATGCATCCGAGCATTCTCGCACGCCTGAAAAACGAGGACGCAGCCCTTCTCAACGACCTTGAGAACATGTACGGCAAACAGCTCAATTTCCGCGCTGATCCCGCCCTCCACCTGGAGGAGTTCAAACTCCTGGATCCTGAAACCGGTGTGGAATACAAGTGAACTGAACACACAGCTTACTGTTTGAGGGTAGCGCGGGTCTGTCTGACCCGCGAATGGGCCTGTTCGAAAAGGTATAAGAAAACACCCCTTGCGGGGTTATGGATCCGGCGGATAATCAGCTTGCGTTAATATGCAATATGATTATCCTCCGAAACAATAAGATTAAGATGAAGAATTCCTGAAAACCTGAATTATTTTCAAACATGGAGTCTTTGCTTGACTCCACTAAACTTTGTCGCGAGCTTTGTCCTGAGCTTTGTCGGAGAAGAATGCAATAGGGGAAAAGGATTCGACGAAGCTCGCGACAAAGCTCACGACAAAGATTGATACTATATCCGACGGATAATCAGCTTGCGTTAACTTGAAGGCGCTGAGGGCTCCAGATATGCAAATCATTGTGCCTGCCCGTGAAATACCTGTTCTTGCGGAAGCCGATCTTGTGGTGGTCGGCGGAGGACCGGCCGGTATTGCCGCCGCTGTCAGTGCTGCAAGGCATGGAGCTGAGGTGATACTTCTCGAACGGTGGCCGAGCGTAGGCGGACAGGCGACAAATGCGCTTGTCAACATATGGCATACGAGCGACCGCACAAAACAGGTGATTTACGGGTTGGTTCAGGAAACGATTGAACGCTGCGGGAAGGATATTAAGCGCTATGCGCATTACCCCGGCCAGCCTGAAACACACGAATTTGAACCTTGCGCGATGCGTATTGTCTTCCATCAGATGCTTGAAGATGCCAACGTACGCACCTTCTGCCATCTTGCCGCAGTGGAATCAATTGCCGGGAACGGGCGGATCCGTGGCGTGTTTGCCGATAGCAAAACAGGGCGCAAGGCCGTCCTGGGCAAGATTTTCATTGACGCCACCGGCGACGGGGATATTGCCGCCAACGCCGGAATTCCTTTCGAATACGGCCGTAAGACAGATGGCCGAGTGCAGGGGATGACCATGATGTTCCGTCTGTGCGGGTTGAATCCTGAAAAGGTTCTGGAAAATCCCAAAGAGGCGGACCGGGTGTTCTCATTAATGAAAGAATTGCGCGCCAAAGGTGAATTCCCCCCTTTCCTGGATTTGGCGGCAGACTCCTATCTTCACGGACCTCGGCCCCACACCGTTTCATACAATATGTGCCCGGTTGCGGGAAATCCCCTTGATGAAGAGGAACTGACACGCCTTTCAGTTCAGGCCAGGCGGCAGATAAGGCGATATGCCGATTTGTGGCGGAAGGAAATGCCGGGCTTTGAAAACTGTGAAATTGAACAGACAGGATTCTGGCTCGGGATCCGGGAATCAAGGAGAATCTGCGGACTGAAGACCCTTGACGCCCCCATGGTCGTCAAAGCGGTCAAACAGACGGACGCGATCGGGCATGGCTTCTGGATGGTGGATATCCACGATCCGAAGGGGAGCGGACATACCACCTGGTGCGACCAGAAAGGTGAATCCATGCCGCCTCCCGGTGAAAGTTACCATATTCCGCTGGGCATCTGCCTTAATTCGCATATTCCGAATCTGGCTGTCGCGGGGCGCTGTGCTTCCACCACCCACGAAGGACAGGCTTCTGTACGCATCCAGACGCACTGCATGGTCATGGGACAGGGTGTGGGAACCGCTGCCGCATTGGCGCTCAAGGCAAATACCGACATGGCAAATGTGGACATGGGAAAACTTCAAGCCACCCTAAAAACAGACGGCGTCTACCTTGAGAAAAAATAACCAGTGAAGAATATTACATCAACCGAGAGGCTTCACCGCCTGTACTTCCACCAGGACATGGATCGGCCTGCTGTGATCATACGCTGGTGGGGATTCCGCGACGATCCGACCTATACAGACCTGTTCAGGCTGATGACGGAGCGGGCGGACTGGGTGGAACCGTGGAACGCGTCGTCCTTGGTGCACGGTCCGGAGATCCCATGGGCGCGCAAGCCTGAAGAGGTGAACGGCAGGAGCTATCTGCTACGGGATCTTGCTGACGCCGAACGTTACCTTGCATTGCCTATGCCGGAAATTGGAGGGGATGTCTCGGGATATTTCCGCATGAAGGAACAAGTAGGGGAAAGAGGTATTGCGCTTGCACACCTTGGAAACAACCCAGGTGGACACGTTGCGGAAATGTTCGGTTCCGAGCAATTCGCAATTATGACGATACTGGAGCGTGATTTGCTTCACCTGCTGATGAGGCGTCAACAGGAAGTCACCCTGCGCCTGCTGCAATACCTTGCCGACAGCGGGGTGGGTCCGTATTTCAACATCTGCGGTCAGGAGATGATCTCTCCGCCTTTGCATGGTAAAGACGATTTCTTTGATTTCAATGTCCGCTACGACCGTCCAATTGCCGACCGCATCCACAAGTTCGGTGGACGTTTGAACGTGCATTGTCATGGCCGGTTAAAGGCGGTACTGGACGGATTCCCGGCCATCGGAGCTGACGTTCTGCACTGCTTTGAGGCGCCGCCCATGGGAGATGTCTCCCCCGTCGAGGTCAAGCAGGCCTGGCGTGACCGGATTTCCCTGGAAGGCAACATTCAGATCGCCGACTTTTATGAAAAGACTCCTGAAAATATCAGGGAGCAGACTGAGTCTTTGATTCGCGACTGCTTTGATGACAGGAGGGGGCTGGCGGTAACGCCTACAGCTTCGCCGTTTATGACGGGACTTGGGAAACAATGCCATCCGCAATATCTTGCAATGCTGGAGACAGTATTGAATTGTAAGTTTTAGAAATAACTTCCGGCTGCATTAATTGCGTCTCTTGCGTCTTTAGCGTTAAAAAAAATCTTACCATATCCTTTTCAGGTCATATTTTGTGTAGTCGTCAAAGGCTTTGTCGCAGGAAATCAGGGAGAGACTGGATTTGATGGCCTGCCAGGCAATGAGCCGGTCGAAAGGATCATTGTTCTGAATCTTAGGTAGCTTATAAGATGTTGCAACAGTATCCGGCATCAGTTCGAGGATGGAGAATCCCATGTCAGCGGATATTTTCGGGAAGTCGTCGGGGAGTATCCCCTTCAATTCGAGCCTTCCTGTCGAATATTTGAGCGATATCTCCCAGAAGGAAACGGCGCTTACATGGATGTCGTTGCCGGTGTCTAGGATTGCGGATTTCGCAACTGCGCTCAGTTTTCCGGTGTCCAATACGGTCCAGAGCAGCGTGTGGGTGTCCAGAAGGCAGTTCATGAATTCAGCAGTTCCTCGTCGGAGATTTTGAAGTTGGGCTTGAACCTATAGGTCGCCTGCTTCTCCTTTATCCCTATGACCCGCTTCTTGACGCCGCAGTATTCGGAGTAAGGGACGATAACGGCAAGCTTCTCCTTGCGTCTCCCGTAGTTGATGGCGATTTTTTCGCCCTTGCAGACAAGATCCATGACATCGGAGAAATGGGTCTTTAAATATCCAACCTGCATGTTTTTCATTGCGGACACCTTAAGATAAAAAAGATTACATGATTCAATGATGCGGAGAATACACAAGTTAATGCCTGGACTCCGGCATAATCGATCACACCGCGAATATATCCCGCCCGCCAAACTTGTCAAGTTGACAAAATGCATCTTCACGGCAATATAATAATGGGAATGGTCTATTCAACCAGTCCCGCCAGTTTCAGGATTTCCTGGACCTCTACGGCGTGGGGGTATCGCGGATGTTTTGCCACCCGCCTGTGCGGCCTGTTATTATGGATGGCCGTCTGGAGCAGTATTGCGTGAACGGCGATTCGATGAGCCGTTTTGAGAAGCTATGAGGATGAAGGACGCCCAGCATGATTTTCTTTATGTCCTTCTCGGCTCCGGAATAATATTTCCAAATGGGGGAATCCTCCGATTTGCCCAATGCCGCCGAGACGAAGGGGAAAGCCATGACTGCGACGGCGATTGAAAGGCTGTTCCTGTGAAGTCCGGCCTCGACCCGCGAATTCCGCAGCTCAAGAAGCTTTATCGCGCTTTCGCATTCCGGCGTATTCCAGTATTCATGGAAGAACGGGAGGAAATACTGAAGGAATCCGTACGTGTTAAGGGTCTTGAGCATTTTATCCGAGGATGTTTTCTTCAGGACTTTCTCGAATTCAAGGCTGAGCCTGGAATGCGAACAGCCCGCGATGAGGGGCATTTTTGCAATCAGCTCCTTTTCAGTTTCCGGAGAAATATTGAAGCCGTACTGCCCGACAAGCT
Organism: Victivallales bacterium; assembly: GCA_041662825.1. GTDB lineage: Bacteria > Verrucomicrobiota > Lentisphaeria > Victivallales > GWF2-50-93 > GWF2-50-93. The sequence continues at coordinate 17,575 of JBAZRS010000013.1, forward strand.
TGAGGGCGCGGAGTATTCTGACAGGATCTTCCGTGAATCTCTCTGCGGGATCGCCGATTATCCTCACAATTCCTGCTTTAAGGTCCTTCATGCCGGATTCGCTGTAGTCGACTATCCCGTTCTTGACAGGATCGTAGAAAATGGCGTTTATCGTGAAGTCGCGGCGGAAGGCGTCCTCGTATGATGTCCCGAATTCATTGTCATGGAAGACGATTTTCTTGCTCAGCGTCACTACGGGTTCGGCCTTTTCTGGTTTCTTCCGGAATGTGCTGATTTCAATTATCTCGTATCCGTGATAGTAGTGTGCGAGGCGGAATCTTTTCCCGATGATCATCACCTTTCTTCTTCCGAAAAGATGTTTGATCTGTTCGGGTGTGGCGGCGGTGGAGATGTCGTAGTCCTTGGGCTCGAGGCCGAGAAGGAGGTCGCGGACGGCGCCTCCGACCAGGTAGGTTTCATGTCCGGCCTTTTGAAGCGCCTCGATTATCCCGGTCACATGTTCAGCTATCTTGTGTCGTATGGGCATTTTTTTAAAGTCGTCAGTCGTTTGTTGTTAGTCGTTGGTTGTTTAAAAATAAGGACTTAAGGGACAAAAGTGACATAAGGGACTGCTTTTTCCTGCAACTCTCGCACTCCCGAATTTCCACACTTTCGAACTTCACGAATAAGGCTCCTGTATTACTGTGTCGACAAAATCATTTTTCGGATCCCGCTGCGGAAAATCCGCATTGTAATGGAGGCCGCGGCTTTCTTTCCTGGTCATGGCCGAATCAATGATGATCTGGGCGACGGTGGCGATGTTGCGCAGTTCGACAAGATCGCGGGTGATCAGGAAATCCCAGTAGTATTTTTCGATTTCGCGCCGGATGTTCTTGATGCGGTTGTTTGCGCGTTCAAGCCGCTTGTTCGTCCTGAAGATTCCGACGAAGTCCCACATGAACCTGCGGATCTCCTCCCAGTTGTGGGTGATGACGACCAGTTCGTCGGAGTTGGTGGCGTTTCCGCTCCTCCATGTCGGGATTTTCCCGCTTGAACGCGCATCGGAGATCGCCTTCAGCTTCGACTTGATGTCTTTTGCTGCGAACTTCGCAATCACCAGGGCCTCCAGAAGACTGTTGCTGGCCAGGCGGTTTGCACCGTGAAGTCCGGTGTATGCGACTTCACCGACCGCATAGAGTCCGTTGATTCCTGTGAAGCCGTTGATATCGGCCTTGACCCCGCCACAGCAGTAATGGGCGGCGGGAACAACGGGAATCGGATCTTTCGCCATGTTTATCCCGACCTGCATGCATTTCTCGAAAATGTTTGGGAACCTCAATTTCAGGAATTCCTCGTCCTTGTGCCGTATGTCGAGGAAGACGCAATTTTGACCGCTCCGCTTCAGTTCGTTGTCGATTGCACGCGCGACTATGTCGCGGGGTGCAAGGCTTCCCATTTTGTGGTAGCGGTCCATGAATTCCACAAGATTCCCGCCGGAATCCATACGCTTGAGGACGGCGCCTTCGCCGCGGACGGCTTCGCTTATCAGGAAGGATTTCACCTTCGGGTGATAGAGGATTGTCGGATGGAATTGGAAGAACTCCATGTTGACAATCGGAACATGAGAACGGTAGCACATTGCGACCCCGTCACCGCATGCGATGTCGGGATTGCTGGAATAGAGATATACTTTGCTGGCGCCTCCGGTGGCGACGGTGACGGTCAGGCTGATGAAGGTCTTCACGACATTGTTGTTAATGTCCAGTACGTATGCGCCCAGAACCGAATCTTCTCCGAGCCAGCCGAGTCTTCCGGAAGTTATGAGATCGATCCCGATGTGATATTCGAAGAATTTAATGTTCTTGTTCTGCTGGCATGCCTTTATGAGTTTTTTCTCGACTTCCTCTCCGGTTATGTCGCCGGCATGAAGGACTCTCCTTCTGGTGTGGCCCCCTTCGCGGCCGAGATCATAGTCGGCGCCATCCTCCTGATGACCCATTTCGCGGCGTGTGGTGAATTTCGTGCCGAGTTCTATGATTTCCTTGACGGCGGCCGGACCGTTCTCGACGATTTTCCTTACCACATCCTCCTTGCAGAGGTGGTCTCCGGCGGTCATCGTGTCTTTCACGTGCTCCTCGAACGAGTCCTGCTTGTTGTCCATGACGCATGCGATGCCGCCCTGCGCGTATTTTGTGTTTGACTCGTCGATACTCCTTTTGGTGACTACCGCGACAGTGCCGAGTTTTGACAGCTGAAGCGCCGTGAAAAGTCCGGCCAGTCCGCTGCCTATTACCAGGTGGTCAAAGTTGAGTATCTCATTGGGTTTCATTAATGTCTCATTCGAATTTGAACTTAAAATTCCAGATAAAGTAAACTGGAAGACCCGATTTTTCCATGCCACCCTGAAATAAACCGGTGATAAAGAACGGGCGGGTGTGAGGGTTTGCGGTTGCCGGATTAGCTGATTGCTATTGATTCTTTCCGGCTTTCTTCAAATTCACCCTTAGCCAGTTCCGGAAGAATTCGTCCTGCTGTTCTTCGATTGTGGGTTCGTTCGGCATTGCCGGCCTCTCGGCGATGACCAGTTCCTTTATGATCTGCTTTTCATTTGACTGTAAAAGGAAAGTCATGGCCGTGCCGGGTTTCTTGGCGGAAATATAGTTGACAATCTCCGTGGTCTGGAATTTCTCATTGCAGGTGTTCCCGTCCACTTTCAGAATCAGGTCGCCGGCAGTGAACCCGCCCTTGTCGGCAGGAAAATCCGGAATTACGGAGACTATTTCAATAGGCAGGAAAACCTCGTCGCCTATCTTCTGCGACACTCTGTTCTGTTGCATGGATACGCCTATGAAGCCTTTTTGCATGAAATTGTGTTTTATCACGAGTGGACGTAGGACGTTCTTTATGCGGAAGCGTATTTCAGGATCTTTGATTCTGACATGCGATTCCAGGCATTTCTGCAGGACAAGCTCGTACTGATTTGCGCCCAGCTCAATTAATTTCGCCTGTGACACTTCGCGCTGTTCGAACTTTTCTGCGCCCAGGCCGCCGATCAGTGCGGATATCTGCTGTGCGGTATCTTTCATTTTGTCATCTTCCGCCATGAGGATATGCGGAATGGAAAAGATTATAAGTAGTGATAATACTTTTAGATTCATTATTTTATTCTCGTTAAAATTACCGTTTTCCCGGTTCTCCGCCGGATCGCCGGCAGCTTGCCGGCATTTCTAATTCTACCGTTCCACTATTATGCCACCAAGGTGGTGGCGTTCCAGATTCCCGAACTTCTAAATCCCACAACTGAAGTTTACCTGCACACCGGAGGCGCGCAAGCCTTTGGCAGCGCCTTCGGTTTATGCGCCTCAGGCGTGCGACCAGGGCCGTGAACTCCATCAATATATCTCCTCTGACCTCGGATTACCGGTTACCGTCCTCTGCCGTCTGTCATCTGTCTTCATCTCCGGTTCTGCCCTCTGGCAGGAATGCCCGAGTTACTATAATCGTATAGGAAATTGTATTTTAACACGTTTGCGCCCTTTGCGCCTCTTGCGTTAAGAAAATAAACGCTAAAGACGCAATAGTCGCAACAGGTAAAAAGAGATTATGCTCCGGTTAATTCAATGTATAGGAATTTCAAAGTTTATGACTGTCAATAAAAATAAAGACACAACTAAAGTTGTGAACTCCAACATATTCGATATTTGGCATTTTCCAAAACTTTGTGCCTCTGTGTCTTGGTGGTTTTTTCTTATATGGCTGCTCAAGCGCGCGGATGAAACTGCTTGTGCACTTTCAGGAGCCTTTTCTGATCCACGTGCGTGTAAATCTGGGTGGTGCTGATGTCGGCATGTCCGAGCATTTCCTGGATTATGCGGAGGTCTGCGCCGTTTTCAAGGAGGTGGCTGGCGAACGAGTGCCGGAGAGTGTGCGGATGGATGCTTTTGGCAATGCCGGCTATTTTTGTGGCTTCCTTGACGACTGCCCAGATGCGTTCCCTGTCGAGAGGCTGACCGCGGTACGACACAAACACCATTTGTTCGGACGGAGAGCCTTTCGACAGGAGGCGAGGCCTCATCTCGGTGATGTAGCGGGTCAGTAAGTTCATCGCGGGTTTTCCGA
>JBAZRS010000014.1:0-9529 GCA_041662825.1 Victivallales bacterium
CCTTTCACAGTTCGGACTTCCGGATGAACCGCTGGTCGCCGATTCAGTTGCGGCCGGCGCCGATGTCGTATGCTTCAGCGGCGACAAGCTCATCAGCGGCCCGCAGTCTGGGATAATCTGCGGCAAAAGGGAAATCATAGGGAGAATAAGGAAAAATCCATTTGCGCGGATGTTCAGAATAGGGAAAATGACAGTAGCCGCACTTGAAGCAACCCTTGTCCATTTCATCAACGGGACTTACAGGGAAAGCATTCCCCTTTACAAAATGCTTTCCACAGACATGAAAACCCTGAACAGGCGGGCGGGAAAACTTGCCGGCAGCCTTTCTAAGGCAAAAAACATCCTCGCATCAGTCGGGAATGATTCCGCCTATATTGGTAGCGGCGCAATCCCGGACGAGGGCATTCCTTCGGCAATACTGCAGGTTTCGCAGCCGGGGAATAGGGACTTCGCTGAAATCACATCAAAAACCCTGAGGAACAATATACCCGCAGTTTTCTGCCGGATTAACGACAATTCCCTGGTATTCGACATGCGCACCCTGATGGACGACGACTATGAATATCTTGAGAAGCATCTTAATGAAATCATTACCTGTCACAGATAATTTTTCTGCAACAGAAAAATTAAAATAAAGGAGGAGATTATGGCATACACGGGCTTATTTTCATTTTTACTGGTTGCCGCGCTCACATTATGGATCCCTCTGTTTATTTTCGGCATCTACAAAGTGATCAAGAAGGAGAATAAAAAGGGCGCCTGCCTGATTATCGCAGGTTTGGCGTGGTGCATGCTTGTTTTCGGCGCCGCTGTGTCGACATTCGCCTATTTCACCTACAGCTCTTTCAAGGGCATCTCTTCACACAAGACAGTGGATTTCAAACCGGAACAGTATCAAGGTGAAACCGGTGAAATAATATTGTCCTACGGGAAAAATGCGACAATCACCTCCTATGACTCAAAGAATTATACAACAACAAAGTCGTCGGGGACGGACGGAATAATTAAGTTTCCATCCGGTAAATGCTCCCTGTCCAACCTTATCATTACCGAAAAGGATTCCAACGGAAAACACTGGCTATTGTCCATCCCCCTTTACAGGAAATTTCCAGCTGTCACAATTTCCAGGGATAAACCAGTGGAAATAAAAATTGCGACTCCTTTCATAGCGACAGTCTCATCCTCCAACGAAAGCGGAAAGGATGTCTTCGATTTTGAGTTGAAGGACGGCGCCGGCAATTCCGTTTCCATTTATGACAGCTCCCGAAGCAATTCCCCGAAATTCCAACTTGTTGATTCCAGGGGAACTGTTGTTTTCGAGAAAAACTTTGAATATGGTTGAGGGGGAACCTGCAGGTATTCCGGCGGAATACCGAAAAACATTAAAGGCGAATTAACAGTCAAGCCGGTCCTCGAATCCGGCCCGTTCCAAGTCGAGTTCAAGGAAAGCAAGTGGACCGGGAAATGAAACCTAATCATAGAAAAACATTATGCCCGTAATCAAAACGCCTGAAATGCCGCCGATTGTCGCTGGGACCGCCGGGCATGTCGACCACGGAAAGACAAGCCTTGTGAAGCTGCTCACCGGGTGTGACACCGACCGCCTGAAGGAGGAGAAGGAGCGCGGGATGAGCATCAACCTCGGCTTCGCGCCATGCCTCCTTCCCGGAAACAGGGTCGTCGGAATCATCGACGTGCCGGGGCACATAGATTTCATACGCAACATGGTCGCCGGCGCGGCATCGATCGACATCCTCATGCTGGTCATCGCCGCCGATGACGGGATCATGCCGCAGACATCCGAGCACATGCAGATCATAAAGCTCCTGCGTTCGCCACGCCTCATGGTCGCTCTCACAAAGACGGATCTCGTCGACGACAGCACGCTTGAGGCCGCAAAGAATGAAATTTCAGAATTCCTGAATGAGCATGGCTACGGCGGTTCACCGGTTATTCCAGTTTCAAACATCACCTTTGAAGGAATAGACCAGATCAGGGCCACTCTCGACGACATGGTTTCATCAGTCATGCGGGAGACCGACAACCGCGCATTCAGGATGAATATTGAAAGGGTTTTCTCCGTCAGGGGATTCGGGACGGTTGTTTCGGGAATTCCCCTGTCGGGAAAGACAAGGACCGGAGACGAAGTCGAACTCCTGCCCTCCGGCAGAAAAACCCATGTGAAATCCATCCAGAACTACAAACACAATACTGACGCCACTTGCGCAAGCGTCTGTTCAGCGATAAACCTGAGGGATATTCCCGCAGAGGAGATCACCCGCGGGATGGCAATCGCCACACCTGGATATTTTCGGCCTGCGAAGTTCGCAACAGTCGAACTGATGAACATCAGCAAGGACTGCCCGATAAAAAACAATAGCGAATTCAAGTTCCATTCCGGCACATCGGAAGTCAACGTGAAGGTTTCGCTCTTCGGGAAAGACATCATTGCTCCCGGCGCCACAGGGGCGGCAAGGCTTAAACTCGGTGAAGAAGTTACGCTTGCCCCAGGAGACAGGTTTGTGCTTCGCCGTCTTTCACCTTCCTCGACAATCGGCGGCGGCGTTGTCATTTTCAGCTCCCGAGCTTCAATTAAAAGAAATTCCGAGGACAGGATTTATGCTGCGATGGGATATGCCGTCAACAACAAATATTTCGAGGCGGACGTCCTGTGCGGACCTGACTGTCTTCTTGAGCACTCCGAGGCTGTCAGGCTGACAGGACTCATGCCGTCCGCCGCTGAGGACTTCCTCAGAGAAAAAGTCTCCAGCGGGTTCCTTGCAGACCTGAATGGGGGATTGTACCTGGTGCTTTCAAGACTGCAGGAACTGAAGGAAAAGATTAAGAAAGAGCTTGCAGTCTTCCACAAGAACCAGAAACAGCTTTCCGGCATGGATACGGAGACATTTTGCAAGGCATTCGGCATCAGGCCTGCGAACTTCGCACGTCTCATGGAAATTTTTATTTCCGAGCCGGGCTCGGAAATAAAAATTATGAACGGAAAGATTGCATTGAAGACATTTGTCCCGGTTTCAACACCGAGGATAATGCAGCTGAAGGACAAGCTCCTGGAGCTGGTTGAGAAGTCAGGAATAAACTGTGTGGCGCACGGAACGATACTGGAGAGCGGGGCAATTACCGAACCCGAACTCAAGTCTGTGGTGAAAATGCTGATTGACGAGAAACTCATAGTAGTCATAGGGAACCATATAATCAGCATGAGGACCTTCGAGGACTGCCGGAAAAAGATTGCCGATATAATTGTCAAAAAGGGGCTGCTCGAGGTCGGAGACTTCAAAGAGGCCACAGGCGCCAGCAGAAACATGTCGGTCGCATTGCTTGAGAAATTCGACGGACTGGGATTCACCAAGCGCCTGCCAAAAGGAAGGGTGCTGCTGAAGAAGGGATAGTCGTTAGTCGTTAGTCGTCGGTTGGATATGGATGGAAATAAATTAATTCAACCAAAAGAGCAGAACAATAGTCCGACTTCTCCTGGAAATGCTACAGAAAATGAAGTTCAGCCATACTGAAGAACGGGAGACTTATTGACAAGAACCATTTGTCAGGAGCTTAGCTTAATGTAGATTAGCCATATGAAAAAACACATTAAACTCATTCTGCTTATTGCATGTCTGATTCTTCTGCTATCCGCCCTGCTCGCGGAAAAGCACAGGGTAGTCTCTCTGACTCCCGGAAACGAACAGATAAGAATCGTTGACGGTCTGGAATACACGGAGGCAGCTTCTGTAGACGGGCTGATGAGGAAGGACGGCAACATATACGACATCTACAGCCTCACTCCGGAAGTCCTCCAGCAGAAGGACTGCCCTACCTGAAAGTGAAAATCCCGGATGCGCGTGCCGCATCCACCACTTAACGGGGGATAAAAGTCCAAGTACCAAACTGTCAAAATCCAGACAATATCAAAATATGAATTTTTTCACACGGATACGTTTCCATACCGCCGTAATTGCGACATGGCTGATGAATTTGAACATGTTCGGGATTTCGTTCAAGAAGTTCTGCGCTCCCGGGTTCAACTGCCATGGATGTCCCTGGGCAAGCATGGCATGCCCGATCGGCGTATTCTCATTCAGTTCCGCGGTCCACCAGCTGCCGGTCATTGCAATTTCTTCGATACTCGCCGTCGGACTAGTCTTCGGCAGGATGGCCTGCGGTTTCATCTGTCCTTTCGGGCTGCTCCAGGATCTGCTTTACAGGATCCCGTCCCTGAAATTGAAACTTCCCATAATTTTCCGATACGGGAAATATCTGTTCCTGTTATTCTTTGTTATCCTTCTGCCGTTCATTTTCGGATTCGACAAGTCCGGATATCTCTTCCTTCCGAAACCTGAAATCAATAAGAATGACAGCGGAAACGTCGAAGTGAAAGTCACGCTTGAAAACATCGGCACTGAAACTGTAAAAGGATTTTCACTGGACTTTGTCTATATCGGCAAGGAGAAGAAGGATAAAATCTCTTCGGAACGAAGAAATTTTATAAACATGGATGTAAATCCCGGAGACAGAATCACACTGGAGCCGGTTGAACTTCCAAACAAGCTGGGAGAAGCGGATTTACTGGTGATCTCGCCGGAAAGCACTGTGATGCAGAAACCCCATTTGAAGCTCTACTTCTGCACGCATTGCCCGAACGGGACTTTGACAGCGGCGCTTCCGTCAAGGCTTTTCAACAGTGGCGCGTCCGGCATCTACAGTGAAACCGGCTTTTTCAATCTGCGTTTCGGGATACTTGCGGCGTTTCTCCTTGGCGCCGTTATGATATCACGGATATTCTGCAGGGTGATGTGCCCGCTTGGAGCTATTTACGCCCTCACTTCGAGGTATTCCCTGCAGAAAATATCCTGCGATATCCAGAACTGCATAAGCTGCGGAAAATGCGACAAGGTCTGCCCTGTCGGACTTGATGTCAGGAAGGAAGTCGGCGGAGCTGAATGCATAAGCTGCGGGGACTGCATGAAAGTATGCCCCAAGGGATGTTTCACGAGAAGATTTTCACTTCAGAAATGACATCTGCAGAAAATGAAACGAAGTGCCGTGTCTGAACTGATTGCCAAGTTTATCTCAAATCGTCATGAGTAAGATTAACGCTGTAACTTTCTCCTACGAACTTGTCCTTCTCGTATTCATAGGCAAGTACAATTGTATATGTTCCTTTTGGCACCTCACCGAGGTACCCTCCGCCGCCGCCTCAGGTAGGGCACAATTTGGCGTTGTCGACTTTTTCCTTCAATGAAACCTTCTTGCCGGCCTCATTCAGGACATAGATTTCTGTTTTGCCCTTTAGTAATCTCACCTTTTTCTTGTCCTTCTTCTGGACAAGCTCAATATTTGCCATGACCTTGAAAGGAACCGTGCCCTTTTTGGCATACTTTGCTTTGAATTTCTCAAGTTCCTTGGCAGTTTTCGCGGCGTCTTTGTCCTTTGGAGGCTGGTCTAAGACAACATAGGATTTAAATATAAGGGCGCCATCCTTGGATTCGGCATTTGTCTGGAAAGCGGCAACCTCGTCAGGCTTCCATGGGAGAAGAGTCTTGTAGTCCTGAAGCTGCTCTGCGGTAACGGATTTCCCCGTCAAGGCTATGGCTCCAGACAGAATTCCTGTCGACAAAAACAGGAATGCAAAGCAGAGTGAATATTTATAAATTCCTTTCATGTAAATAAACTAATACCCTATCCCTGAAATATCAAGCGGCTTCATAATGTCAATCATACAAAGACTGTGTCGCCTCACCAGATTATCCACCACCTTGAAACAGGCAGGATACTGGACGTATTTGAGCTTTCCGGAACAACCCCGTGACGGTGGAATTTGCAATAAGCAGGCATAAAAGGGGTTCTGTAAATGAAAACGTTTTCTTCCTGCAGCAGATTATCGCTTATAGATATCATCATATGTGCTTTCGCTGCATCCGTATTGAATTTCACTGTCATGGCGCAAAATGGGGTAAACTCAAATTCTTGGAACAATCTGCCAGATAATGCAAAGGATGAGATAATACGCAAGCTGGCAAAACAGTTTCCCCCGCCGGACGCCTCAAAGGCAGGCTCGGGAGCGGACTATTCTTGCCAATTCCCCTTGCGGTGATATAGTACGCCCTGGGGCGGAATGAAAGGAACTAAAATATTTTTTACTGTACGGGAAATTTGTTACCCAAAAACCAGATCCCGAATTGCGGGAAATAATTATGAAAAGGACGGGAACTGCTTATGAGTAAAGAAACTGTCAATGTTCACAGCCATAGTTACGCCAACCTTTATTTCATTGAAAGGACAAGTCTGACCTACCTGCAATCCTCCAATCTGATGAGAGACCCCGAACTCTTCCACGGTCTGGAGAAACTCGGCATTGAATGGACTTGGAAAATGCAGAGCCATGATTACATCATTGGCCTTTTCAGCAATCCTTGCATGAAGGAGGTCAACATATTCCTCGACAAGTTTGCTTCCGACAGGATTAGGGGAGTCTAAAGGGAACCCTCTCTGAAAATTGGCATGTGCAGTGTAGCCCGAGCCATATCCGAACATCAGTCCCCCGACTATCCCGCGCTTCCGGACAGATAGCCGGATAAATACTGCAAGGATCAGCTGAGCGCTTGATTTTCCGGCTCCGGGTATTCTATTTTTCAACATTTCCATAAGAAAAAGACTTTGGCATGTTAATGACTGAACGGGTTAAAAATCATAGTTGACAGAGAGCGACAGGATTTCTTTATGAAAGAAAATGCCCCAGAACAGAATATCCCGGAAATATTGGTTGTGGACGACATGCAGGCCAACGTGCACATAATATCGCTGATCTTGAAAGCAAAGGGGTATAAAGTCAGACCGGCCTTTAGCGGAAAGCTGGCTTTGCAGACCGCCAGGGAAAATCCCCCCGATCTCATCCTGCTGGATATAAACATGCCTGAAATGAACGGTTACGAAGTTTGCCAATGGCTGAAGTCCGACAGCACGCTGAAGGAGATTCCGGTGATCTTCATCACCGGGCTTACCGAGACCGAGGACATGGTGAAAGCCTTTTCCATAGGGGCGGTGGATTACATCGCCAAGCCTTTCCAGGTCGAAGAGGTTTGTGCGAGGGTTAGAACACATCTGCGCCTCCGGAAGCTCCAAATCGAACTGTCCAAATCCGTGAATGAACTGCAGAAGGCGCTGCAGGACATCCGTACCCTGCGCGGCATCATCCCCATCTGCGCCAACTGCAAAAACATCCGTGACGACGCCGGCGCCTGGCAGGAAGTCGAGAACTATGTGCGGGAACATTCCGATGCGGATTTCAGCCACAGCCTCTGCCCGGCCTGCGCGCAAAAACTCTACCCCGGCATCGACCTTGACAAAGACTAGTAAGCACCCACTTAAGCACTGTGAACATCGCCATTCCGAGTATAATCACGCCATGTCTTGAATTAGGCGGCCAAAGGGCCGCGATTCTTTTGGAACGTCACCATCCCTGGTGGCATCTATTATAATGTAGGACAGGCGTCTCGCCTGTTTCTTACTCTTTTTCAAACTTCATTAAACAATGGAGACAGATCCGCCTACTTAAAGAAACTTCCCACTTCGCCGGAACATAATCTCTTTTTAACTGTAGCGTCTATTGCGTCTTTCGCTTTAATTTTCTTAACGCAAGAGGCGCAAAGGGCGCAAACGTGTAAAAACACAATTTCCTATACGATCGAATTCGTCGGCTAAAGACCGCAATTATTTGGAGTGCGGCTGCGGCCTGTCCCTCGTAGCCTTGGCAAAGTGGGAAGCATTGTTGCAGGAGGGACCTGCCGCTTTTATTCAGGCAAATACCCCAGCCATCCGACGGGGCAGGTAGCTTGGTGGCCTTAGGTGCTTGGACAACAGATTGATACAGTCAAATGATAACAAACTGTCTTATGAGGTAAATCATATGGGGGAAAATCGGGGTCACACTCTTGCTATTGACTATGCGCCTCAATTTCAAAGAAATGACATATTGCGAAATTCTCCAGTAAACGAAGTCAAAAGCAAGAGTGTGACCCGAAGTTCGCGGGTCAGATAGACCCGCGCTACTCTCAAATGCGCCTTATCTTAGTGGAATTCTTCCATGGAATAATCTTCCGACAAAGCTCGCGACAAAGTTTAATTATTGCTTCGGTGAATGAGTAGCGGCGGATTTCTTTGACGCATTGCATGTGAAGGCGAAACTTTCCGTTTTCTTATCCCCGCCGGGATTTGCGCCGGCAGTTGCAGCAACTTTTTCAGTCCATACAACCCTGTAAGACTTTTTGTCCTCCAATGGCGTACCAAGATGGAGCATTAAGGATGAACCGGAAGAGAAGGAACAAGAATAATTTATCGGTGCCTTGTCCTTATCGCTGCCAACCGGGTAAATCTTCAGATTTTCAATTTCTCCGGATTGATCCTGTTTTAACTTTTTGAGGCTAATGCCTGAGACTTTCACAACGGATTCGCCTTCGGCGGAAGCATTGTATATTATCGGGCGGCTTTCGAATTTTAAAACAATCGGTTCGATATCCGGCATTGCAACGCTGTCTGTTGTGAACCAGTTCCATGTGTTTGCCAGCCTCACCCATTCAGCCCTGGGTTTAATGAACACCTTTTTATCTGCGGCATCCTTGTCTATTGCGACAATCGCACTGAAGCGCCAGGTGTCAGGGGTCATGACATTTGCCATCCTGTCATCGTCAATGGCCGGAGCTGGATATATGTTCCAGCCGAACGTCCGCCGGTTGCCGGAGACGAATGATGTTACTACCGGCGCCTTCACGATCTGCGCAAAGTCATTCTCCAAACGTTTCATGACGCTGTAGCAGGAGTCAAGATTCATATTTGCGGGGCCGGCCTTGGCTGTCGCCGCCGCGGCAAGGGTCATCAGAAACTGTTTCCGGGCGGAGAGCGCCTCGGATCTGTTGTCAAACTGCCTGAATGGTGTTAGAGCCAAGAGATGCACTTTGGAGTTCTGTCCCTGCTCGTCATTGGCTTCAAGCCACCTTGTCTTTTCTTTTTCCTTTACCTTCACCTTCTGATTTTCCCTGTCTTCTCCTTTAGGCTTTTCAGCATAAATCTCTTCATAATATTGAAGGATGCCCTTATCCTTTTCCTTAACCGTGACATCGAATGATATCTTGGCATAAAAATCCTCATGTGTCATTGGGCCTGGCGTGACGGCCACAACTGCCGGCACGTAGTAGAAGTCGCATTGCGGCATTGTTTTCTGGATGCAGAACAGAAGCTCGTTTGCAATTCTCCACTCGTAAAGGTCGGCGAGGTTGGAAATGCCGTAACGGCTGTTAAGGTGAAGTTTACCCTCTGCCGGGAGTTTGCCGGCATCGGTGAATGATTTCCTGGCAAACTTTTCATTGACTTCAGATTGACCGTCGGCATTTCCTTTCGAGGCTGCACCATCCTGTTTTACTGATATCTCGCTATGAAAATCCCTGGATACTATGGAGAGCACAGATTCCTGCTGCGATATGGCGTCGGGATCAATTTCCGCCTCTTTGAGTTTCGCCAA
>JBAZRS010000014.1:9539-21361 GCA_041662825.1 Victivallales bacterium
TTCATCCGCAAATGACAGTGGCACGGGCTGCAGTACTGATACATCAATGGTGCCTGTCGTTTTACATCCAGCGAAGGTTGTTGTCATCAATGCCAGTAAAATTCCGAAAATGATTGCGGAGTTACGTCCCTTTCCCATAATTCCCCCCCTGCTGATTGATTGGTGTTTTATTACATGAAACATGCAATACTAATCTGCAGGCGTTGAAGTATCAAGCAGTGACCCCAATATACCTTGTTCGAAAGCTTTCATTCAGCCAGGACGACGTCCCCGAACTGTTCGGGATTCTTCCCTGTGCAGACTCCGTTGAACCAGTTGACCCAGCCGCGGTTTCCGCCCAGCTGCGAGTCGGCCTTGTCCTGATCGTTGAGGACAAGCGCGAAGGAGATCACTTTCCCGGCTTTCGGATTTGACACATCAAGCTCCTTCCAGGGAATCGCAAGCTGATATATGACGTTCCCGCGTTCACCGGTCGGCTTTACGACCGCATTCCATCCTGTAATGACAGAGGGAGACGGGAAGCGGCGGCTTGCCGCAAACTTGTCCTGGCCCGCCGGAAGATAGAGCTCAAACTCATGCCAAGCCGCACTCTGCATCCTTATGTTGTCCGGCTGAAACGCGAATTCGATGGAATCGGCCATGAAACCCGAGGCGCCTCTCGCCGGCTGCGACACAAATGAATCGTCAAAGGATTCAACCCCAAGATAGAAAAAGCCCTTGTCCCACATCATGCGGAACTTTCCCTTTATGTCGGACGGCCCCTCATGGGATTCGCCGGGGATGTTTGGCTTTCTGATTTCATCCGGCCCGGTTCCGAAAACAATCGGAACAGATTTTTCCCATCCGTTCCATGTACCGTCCAGGGAGGGAGCTTTTTCAGCTTTTGCAGCGCACGCAAAGTTGAGTGATGCCGACTCCGCGTATGTTCCCTTCTCCGTCACGGCTTCAGCCCTGAAATTGGAACGGGTGCCCGCCGGCAAATCGCCTTTAACCGGAACCATGATCTCATATGTCTTTCCCGCTTCAATCGAAGTTTTGGGATTTCCGTCTCCAGTGATCGGACCGCTTATCTTAAGCTGCACAGACACCGTATTCTTCGTGTTGTTTTTAATCCTTACGCGCAACTGCGGTTTGTCGGCTGAAATAGTTCCATTGCCCAGCGAGACTTCAACCCGCTTGCTCGTCTCGAGTTTTCCCTTGCTGGAGATGAAGACCGGGGCGGACGTCAGATGGACGGTGAAAATATTGTCGACGGCTTTTTCCTCCCTGCTGTTTCCCATGAGGTCCGTCATGATGAGTTTTCCGGACGGGACTTCGAGGGTCAGGTCGCTTTCACCGGCATTGGCCCATGCCGTCAGGAGGACACTGTCACCCCTTTCCCATTCATAGAGGCTGTAGTTTCCGGCGGACCTGTTGGCTTTCAGCCTGGCGTCGGCGATGGCGTCCGCCATGACGGCATGGGCGACAAACTGAGGACGCGGCTGGAGTTCCGACGAGAGCATGTTTATGTCCGCATCAGTGTTTGGACAGAACCCCCACATTGTCACACAGCGCATCCTGTCCCCGACAGCTCCAAGCAATGTGAGCCAGTGGCGGACAAGGTTCCTCGCCCCCTCCCCCTCGCCGTACCTGCGGGCCTCGCCTTCGAACGGGGAACGCTGTTCGGCGTGTTCTTCGCACCAGAGGGTTTTATTTTTATCATTGTGCCGGTCGAACGCCGCCAGCGACGCCTGAGCCACTGTGATGTGCCCCATATAGCTGTTCAGTATTGCGCCGTCGAATTTTCCGTTTGCCGGTTTGCCGTAGAGGCGTTCAATGGTTTTCGCCTCGAAGTCGGTTGCGATGTTGCCTATGAGCACAAGCGCTTCCGGCGTCTCGGCCTTGATTCCGTCGTAAATTCCGGAAAGGATTGTGTCGTATTCGAGATCCGTCAGCCTGTCCTTCCCCCCGCCCCTGAACGGGGATGCGGAATTCGCAGTTTCAATCGCCCAGTCCCCGTAGGCGGCGACAAGGCCCTTGAATTCCTTCGCTATTTTCTTTCCGATTTCCCTGCAGCTTTCATAGTTCTGTTTTCTCGGGTTATTGACCATGAGCTGGAGAACCGGATCGATTCCGATGGAGCGATACCACATCACCTGTTTTTTCGCAACTGACATCGCCTTTTCAGGAGATTCGGGATCGAAATGCATGCGCACCCAGGAAATTCCGAACCCGGCAATCTGCATCAGTTTTGCGATCTCCTTTTCACGGGAGCTTCCGTCCGCCTTGATTTCAGTCAGCGGAGTGACCCCGAGCCTGTTCTCGGCGGTGCGCGGCCTCTTCAGCGGCGGCAGAACGGCGTAACGTCCTGAAAAAGCCCCTGTCTGGACATTGTTCTCAAGAATCTGGACATCGAGATGAAATGCCCCGAACGAATTTGAAGGCGGAATTTCCATTCCGACCGGAATTTCCGAAAAGGCCGGTAGCCTGGTTTCCTGCGCCTCAAAAGGTCCGGAAGCGTTTCCGAGCCAGTCGGTCCTTGTGACCCGGAGGTTTACTTTGCGGTCTTCGCCGAGAAGATTCTGAATCAGGAACTTCACTTTAAGCTTTGAAGACGGATCGCCGAAGATATTTCCTTCGGTGGTATTCACCGCCCTTCCGGTGCATGACTCATAGGCTGGAGCTTTTGCGGGAGACGAAATATACGGGGGCTTCAATGCCGATATGGCACCGGAGAACCATTTGAAATAACGCTTGCCGCTCAGACCGGAAAAATCGGGCGTTTCCGTCCCTTCCGGCAGCTCCCATACGGAAAGATTGTCCGCATAAGTCCGCCCCCATCCGCCGCGGTCGGCCTTGAGTTCCTGTCCGAAACGCAGACGCATGGATGTAGCGCTTTCCGGCGCCTTGTATGGCATGGTCGCCCAAAAACTCCACTGTCCGGAGGCTGTTTTGCTCAAAGAACACCGCACAACCTGTCCGACATTCTTTTTCCTGTCATTGAAAAACTGAAGTTCGAAAGGTCCGAACCATGCTTCGGAAATTTCCGCGCCGGGAAGGATCCACGCCGAGGCGACATATGTTCTGCCTGGCATACACGGCATCGGCTCCGAAAGCCAATAACCGTCGACAGGGTTTCTCCCGTACCACTGGTGGTTTTTTGAAAGCGGGGGATCTATTGAAACATTGAGGAGGGAATATTTTCCGGAATAAGCTGTTTCACTCCATTCCCCGCGGGCTCTTCCTATTTTGAAATCCGGCCGCCCGTTCGTATGGAATGCCTTTATCTCATCTTCGGTCCAGTCGCGCTCGGAACGGCCGAAATATGTCCAGCCTGCTGGTTTTCCGTCCGCACCCTCCTCCACATCACCGTTCTTAAGGAGATTTTTGGCATAGGTGACATCTTTCGAGGGATCCGGGACTTTGCGTTCAACAGTCGCGACATCCTTCGTCTCCGCATTTGCGATTTCAATGGAAAGATCATCGAACCAGGCGCTTCCGCGGCAGAACTGGAGCCCGGCAGTAAGTCTGGCCTGAGCCGCATTCGCTGGCGGCTGCGTCGCCCTTGTCATCACTTTCGTCCAGTCTTTATTCGCACCCACCGCGTCTGAAACTATGGGATTGCCTATTTCCTGCCCGTCATAATCAAGGAATTGCAGGCAGAAAGCGCCGCCGCCGACAAATCCGTCGGGATTCAGGTTACCTCCCTTGATGAAACCGCCGAAAGAATATGTGCGGTCAGGCCTGACCGGGACATTCATGCTCCAACCTGAAAAAATCCCGTTCCCGGCGTCAGTAACTGATATGGCCTTTTTCCCGCCGTGAACAGGTTCGGAAACCCATTCCGATTTCCCGGAACCGATGACCGTCCAGAACTCGGGCGACTGCCTGCCCTCTTCGAAATCCCCGTTCCGGATTTCGGCGTCAAGCGGCAGCATGACGATATTGTCCCAATAAGCCACGACCTTGTTGTCGGGAATGTTGTTGGAGAGCTGAAGCCGCGCCTGGGCAAGGCAGCCTGTTTCGTCCGGGGTGGTGAAATAAGTAGTGTGGACATTGTTGCGCGAAATCCGCACCCATGCGTTTCCCGTCCTTGTTTATGAAGACATCCAGGATCAGCGCCGCATAGGTTTCGCGTTTGGCGTCCTCGCCCCTCAAGCCTTCGGCCCTGTAGCTGAACGACAGCTCGTATTTGCAGTTGGGGAAGACTTTGACGGGCGCGGAGCCGACAAGCGCATATTTCCCCTTGCCCAGACTGTCCATTTTCAGGCAGCGCGCCGCAGTTCCGGGAACTGAAGACTCTACGGAAACAAGAACCCCGTCCTTTGAAAGGATTCCTTTTCCGGAATCCGGAATCGCTTTTCCGTCAAGATTCCATCCTGGAAGATTTCCGTTGTCCGATTTCTCAAACTTGGAATTCGGGATGATGCTCGCATCATCCTTCATGGAAATGCCTTCCGATCTCAGCTCAAGGCAGAGGCAAAGTAATGCGGATAATGCCAGTGCCGTATTCATTCCTTTTCTTCTCATCCGGGCTCCCTTTTATTTTATGCCACCATGCGGTTTGAATTCAATTCCGTCCTGGATATATATGCACTTTCAATCTTATATATCAACCCCGGGCAAGTCAAATCCGCCGCAGGAAGCTGTTTCCGGGCAACTCTTGTCGGCAGGTCTTTCCATTCAGATACTGCGGAAACCGCATCCTGGAATATTCCATAAAAAACACGCCCGCCTATTGCCAAACCGCCATGTTTAAATATATAATAGAGGGTGTTATAATATGCAGGGGTGTCAAATAAGGAAGATTCAAAAAAATGAAAATCTTAAAATTCAGCAATGCCTTATCTTCCAATGCCTCATCATATAAAATTGAAAATCGGCAATCGGCAATTGGCAATTTATTCACCCTCATTGAGCTCCTCGTGGTAATTGCGATCATCGCAATCCTGGCGGCGATGCTGCTGCCTGCGCTGAGCAGCGCCAAAGACTCAGCAAAAAAAGCCGCCTGTTTAAACTCATTGAAGCAAATCGGGCTGGGAATGATCACCTATGCGGGTGACAACGATCTCTGGTATCCGAAACACCTCGTCACCAGCCGTTATGCTTTTTTCCAGCGGGTGGGAAATCTTGACAATCTTTTCCCCGACTATTTGAATCCTTCCATCGGGGCATGCCCGTCCCTCCCCGCACATCCGACATATTACCATCTCTCCTATGTGATTGTTGGAGGTGACACGAGTGGCAATTTCAAACCGCCCACCGACCCGACAAACGGATATCAGCGGATATCCATGCGCCGGGCAGGATTCTACGAACACACCGGCACTTACCCGGGAGACCCCTCTCGCCGCGTCCTGGCAAGCGACTTTTTCTTTGGATGGGATGGCTCCCTTCATTACACCTGGATATCCGCCGCACCGAACGATTACAAATCCCTTACCGCACACGCCGGCAAATACAGCAATACCGCCTTTGAGGACGGGCATGTCGAGACCGGCAGAAACTCGCTGAACCGCCAATGGTACAGTTATGCCGAGTGGAGCAACGTGGTGGTGAAAGACAAATCATTCTGGAGTTATCACTGGTGCCAAATGCCTACAGTCTATATGGGGAAATAAAATAATCAGCATCCATAACGGGAAGAGAACGAACAGTGCGATAATATGCGGCAATATCAAATACAGGAGGGTTTCAAAAAATGAAAAGCTTCAAATCAATAGATAAAACCGGATATCAGAGATTGAAAATCGTCAACCGCTTCACCCTCATTGAGCTCCTCGTGGTAATAGCGATCATCGCAATTCTGGCGGCAATGCTGCTGCCAGCCCTGAACCAGGCCAGGAGACTGGCGGTTTCATCGCTCTGCAAGTCTAATTTCAAGCAGATCATCATGAGCGCCCAGTTTTACGCCGACGACAGCGATGACTGCCTGCCCCCCGCAGGCGGTAGTCCGCCTGAGCCTCCCTCCGTATCCGGTGTGCCTAACGGATTTTGCGCCTGGTACGCATTCGTGGGCATATATCTCTATCCAAGATACAACATCGCAGATCTTCGATACGGCAACAATTATGCCGGCAAGGGCGTCGCACCAAACTGGATGCTGGAGTGTCCGGTCTCAGGGACGGACAAAACCTACGGCATCAGCGGAGAGGCGTCAAACACCTGCTCCACGTATGCAAATGCAACCAACGGCTGGAACAGTTCAGGCAAGATCTACGGGATAACCTGCGTGAAGAGAAGCAAGCTCCTCTACCCCGCCAACACTTTCGCGTTCGCCGACGGTTACGGGGGAAGCTACCGGATCGCCGGCATCGGGGGAAATCCTCCTTGGAAAGTGGGCACAGGCGCCTGGTTCATGGTGGGGAAAGTATTGAAAAACTCTCGCCACGGCGGGGCGATCAACATCGCCTACGTCGACGGCCATGTGGACGCCATCCGCTACGAGGATGTCCCGGTCGTGCCCGGATATGCAGGCCGCCTGGACGGACGTTTCTACGGCTGGGGTGTCCAGACGCAATTTTAGAACATCCTCCATTTTATACCAAGTTGCATTCTTTCGGATAGTAATCCATGAAAGATAAGGAACAGCCCTTACGGGCTTAACTACGAGCAAATAATTCGTTTGTAGTCAATGCCGTAAGGCATGTTCTTGCCATTTGATTGCGACTTAGTATTACATACAGCTTAATCAAAGGCATGTATTGCCTAAGATCCTTTCCGCTTCTGTACTATACCTTTCTTTATCACCCTCAACCGTAACAGTTCAGGATAATATTTTCGGAATTTTATGTCACATGTATTGCTTTGTTATCTGGAATTATGTATAATAGGACACATATCCAGACTGCATCATGAAGGGTTTTCCCCATATGAACAAGATCGAGAGAGTCTCCATGGAAATATGCGCCGGAATCGCATCCGGCAAATTCCCGCCCGGAGGAAAACTACCCACATTCGACGAGATGGAAAGAATACATAACGTCAGCTATATCACAATCAACGCCTGCATCAAGAAACTCAACAATACCGGGTTTGTGATCAGCAGGGAAAGATCCGGTGTTTTCGTGACCGAAAAGCCTCCGCTTCCCGACAGCTTCGCCCTCCTTTTTCCCAAAAATGCGCTTGCCGGAAACCTTTTCCTGCAGACGCTCCTCAAAACCATCGAAGGGGAAAGCGAGAAGAAAAAGTTCAATTTCGACATTTTCCCGGATTTCGAGCCCCACATCGACAATCCCGACTATAAGAGGCTTATTTCAGATCTTTTCAAGATGCGCATAGGAGGCATAGCCTACTTTACAATGGATCCCCTCCCGGACGAATGCGAACTCCTGCATTTCCCCGGAATCCCGGTAATGAACGCTTCCCGGTGCATAAAGTCCGATTACAAGGCTTATGTCGACAAATCCTGCGACTATCTCCTGTCCAGGAAAAAGAGGAGGATCGCGGTGCTCTTCCAGGGAAAAAGCACCACTATCGACAAGATGATCGGCAATTTTATCGAGAAGAAGGGAAATTCTGAAATGGAATCCCCTGATCACTGGTTCATTCCAATAGGCAAGGATGCAAGGGAGGGAACCGAGAACATAGTCAGGTTCATGCTTGACTGTCCGAAGGGAAAACGTCCGAACGGACTGATAATAACTGATGACAATCTTGTGGATCACGCACTTAAGGGAGTATTCCTATCCAGAGTTCAGGTGCCAGAGGACCTTGAAATCGTGACGCACTGCAACTGGCCGAATCCCGTCACCTCCGTCATACCTGTCAAGAGAATCGGCTATGATGTCAGAAAAGTTGTTTCCATCATTATTGACAGACTCTTGAACTCCAGGGGAAAGGGTGGAAATCAAAATCCAGAACCGATCCCTCTTGTTCCGTTGTTCGAGGAAGAATTGCAATAGGTAATCCAGATGAAGGACTTTTCAGTTTCATGATGTCGGCAAAACTGGATATGTAACACGCAGCACATATGACCAGAAGGGGAAGTGCTAAAGTGAGGGAGTGCGGAAGTTCGAAAGTTGGGTGAGTGGATAAGAGAGATATTTAAGTTGGTGTTCGCGGCCCTGGTCGCCGGAGGCGCTGCCAAAGGTTTACATGCCTAAGGCATGCAGGTAAACTTTAGCGTGTGCCTTAAGATTTTTTTAAACTTGAAAATTGGTTACTGTAAAATATAACACGGGAGACATGAAAGTGAAAAGGACGAAAGATGAGATGAAAAGTTCAAAAGCGGAAATTCCGGTTAGTAAAATATTTTTGTCGAGAAAATATTTTACGCTCATTGAGCTCCTGGTGGTGATAGCGATCATCGCAATTCTGGCGGCAATGCTGCTGCCTGCGCTCAACCAGGCGAGAAAGCTGGCAGTTTCATCACTGTGCAAGTCGAATTTCAAACAGATCATCATGGGCGCCCAGTTTTATGCAGACGACAGCAATGACTGTCTGCCCCCTGCAGGCGGTAGTCCGACCGACCTGCCCACCAGGCCCGGTGCAAGCTATGGATTCGCCACCTGGTACGCCTTCGTCGGGACATATATCTATTCCCAGTTCAGCGTCTGCGATTTACGCAACGGAGGAAGTGCAGGATTTTTACCCAACTGGGTGTTCGCGTGTCCGGTCTCCGGGAATGACAGGACCTACGGAATCAATGGAGAAGTATCAAATACCTGTTCCACATATGCAAACGCAGTCAGCGGCTGGAACAGTTCAGGAAAAATATACGGGGTGACACTGGTAAAGAGGAGCAAGCTTCTCTACCCCGCCAATACTTTCGCGTTCGCCGACGGCTATGGAGGCAGCTACCGGATTGCCGGCATCGGTGGCAATCCACCGTGGAAAATCGGAACAGGCGCCTGGTTCATGGTGGGAAAAGTATTGAAAGACACTCGCCACGGCGGCGCAATCAACATCGCCTTCGTCGACGGCCATGTGGATGCGTTGAGATATGAAGAGGTCCCCGTAGTCACCGGATATGCCGGCCGCGTTGACGGACGTTTCTATGGCTGGGGAGCCCAGACACAGTTTTAATTCCGTACAGGCGTCCTGCCTGTTCGTTGCCTTATGATTCAATATTATGGGAAGATTTGCCACTATGAATTTACGATTAGTCTCCGCATCCGTGCTGTGCCTTTCATTTTCACTCATGCTCTCAGCAGAAACGGTTCCTGAAATAAAGACGCCGTTGCTTGTATGGGACATAAACTTCAACGACGATCCCGTTGACAGGCCACCGCGCCCCATGACAAAAGAGCAGCTCGAAAGCCAGCAGAAGGACATACTCGCAGCCCTGCCCCTCAAAACCTATTCCAGAATTGAATATCTCACCCCCACCCGCCGGGCTGCCGTCGTAAAAGAGGCTGCGGGTCTGAACGACAAGCCGGTCCTCTTTGTCTACGAGGAACAGGCCCAGCCGCATTATGGGCCGCGCATGTGGTGCGCGGTGCCATGGGAACTGACGAAAAGGGGCAAGACATGGAGACTGTCATTCGACGTCTCAAAGGGAAATGTGGCGAAATCCGGAGGTGTCATTATCTGGGACATCGCCTCCATCAACTTTTTCGAGGACGGAACCGCCCGCGCCGGAACTGCGGAGATCGCGCGTTACTCCGCCAACAAGCCGCTCCATCTCGACTGCGTCATCGATGTGCCCGGAAAAAAAGCCACCTTCACCGTAAACGGAAAGAAGGAAAGCTCCGTAACCATCCCCTGGGCGAAACCGAACGCCCAGGCATTCTCAACCGTCACCTTCGACGGTCTCCTTCCGGGCGGCCACGCGGAGGCTCCAAGCTCCATCGCATTCGACAATATAAAACTTGTAATGGAAGAATAAGATTTGTTTAACCACAAAGACACAGAGACACAAAGTTATTTTTTTAATGGTAAAACAATAAGCCCAAACGCCTGATGAAAAAAGATGTTTTTACCTGTATATCTCTGTGCCTTTGTGTCTCTGTGGTAAATTTAAAGATAAAAGCATAATCAACGTAATCATATAAGAAAGGCGCATCGACATGAGAAGTACAGACAGAAAAACAAGAACCGGCATTAATCCGTTAATCCTCTCGGCAGTATTTCTTTTCCTCTTCATCCCGCTTGCACAATCCGGTGGCGGGCGAAACAGGGTATCCGGCGGAGAAACCACCATCGCTCCTGTGAAGGCGCCGATAACGGTCGACGGTGATCTTGACGACTGGGACCAGTCGAGGGCAAAACTACTGGCACTTTCCACCTCCGGCGGCGAGGACAACAGATCCCCTGTCCCCCTGGAAGCCTATCGCGGCAAAATCTCGTTCCAGTACGACGACAAATCCCTTTATGTTGCAATCTGGTGGACGGATCCGACACCGCTCGGATCCGAGAAAACCGAGAACTGCATTCCTCCCGGCGACGGTCTGATTCTCTCAATTCCGGGAAAAGAAGCTGTCACCCGGATGGCATTCTGGCGCGGCCCGGCCGGAACCGCGGCGCATGCACTAGTCTCCAAGGGCGATACGCCTATCGCCAAGGGGACGGAGATGAAAGGAGTCACACAGGCATACAAGATTACCGGAGCTAACAGTTATTCTCAGGAACTGCAGATTCCATGGGGCGAAATCGGAGTTTCGCCAGAAGCCGGAGTTGTAAAGCGTATCGGCGTGGAACTGTGTTTCGGCGGACTTGATCCGTCAGCCGGATACAAGGCGTGGCTCCTCGACGTTGCGGCCGGAAAACATTCCGCCGGCAACCGTTGGGGCGGCTTCATGTGCTGGGGATTCATGGACGGCATCCGCACACTGGAACAGATTGCGCCGACCTACGATCCCGCCACAGGCGCGAGAGTGAAACTGATGCCGGCAGGCTCAGCCGCACCTGCGAACCCCGCAGTAATGTATGACGGCAACGAACAGACGCGCACCACCGAGATGATCGCAGTTCCCGCTGCGAAAATAACAGTAGACGGCAAAATGGAACCCGGCGAATGGGATGCGAAGAGCGCAACAAGAATCGCATCCGAACCTACACTCTTCCCGAACCGCTACGCCGTAGACATAAACTGGGCGTATGACGAGAAGGGTCTCTATGCCGGCATGCGCTGGCGCACCGGCGGCCCCCACCTCAACATCAACAATCCCAAGACGGTGGATCACGGATATGACGGCGGGGACGCCATTCAGATTCGCCTCGGCACCGACCGTGTCAGCCATATCGACGCATGGTACTGCGATGCGGCAAAGCAGCCTGACGTAAACATCACCTATGGCGCGAAATTCAATGAAGGCAGTGAGAAGGACGCACTCGCAAAAGGTGCGGCACTGGCAATCCAGTCCGCCGCGGCGGACGGCGGCTACACCGAGGAGCTCTTCCTCCCATGGAGCCTGATCACAAAGGAGGGAAAAGCCCTGAAAACCGGAGACGAGTTCCGCGTCGTGCTCGACGTATTCTTCAGCGGCCTCGAAGGAAATCGCACCCCGTACATAGTCAACGCCAAGATTGAACAGCCCTCAGGGGTGATCGCACTTCCGTTCACCGCACCCGAAAACGGCTACTATACGGTGGTGATAGTCGATTCCTCCACCGGACAGACCATGCGCAGGCTCGCAAATATCGAGAAGATGCGCAAGGGTCAGAAGGTAGTTGAATGGGACGGGCTTGACGACAAAGGTGCTCCGGCCAAACCCGGAAAATACGAGTACAAAGGACTCCGTCACAATGGCATCGGCCTGAAATATCTTATGAGCTTGAATAATCCCGGCACACCTGCGTGGCAGACCGATGACGGCAAAGGCGAATGGGGCGGTGATCACTGCCCTCCCCAGACTGTCGCCGCCGACGCCTCCGGCGTTTATCTCGGCTGGCCGGCTGCC
>JBAZRS010000015.1:0-2831 GCA_041662825.1 Victivallales bacterium
CATCCATCTCATCGCGAAGCAGTCCATGATCCCGCGCCACAGCCTGTTCCCGATCCCGTATTTTGACTTACCACGGGTGCGGGGGCGGTCATTGACAAGTATCTCAACGACTTTGTATCCCTGGAAACGGAGAAGCGTAGGAAGGAACCTGTGCATCCCGTTGAAGACCTGGATCTGCCAAAGTGCGCTTCTGCGGATTGCGCGGTAAGTGCAGCCGGCATCGACTATGCGGTCTCCAGTCATGATATTCCTGAAGGCGTTTGCACTGCGCGAAGAGATCCTCTTCACAATCGTGTCCCTCCTCCTCCTGCGAACTCCGCAGACGGCTGCGACATCTTCCTTCAATGCGTCAAGAAGCGCGGGAATGTCCGCCGGATCATTCTGCTGGTCGGCATCCATCGTGATGATGACTTCGCCGTTGGCATTGGCAAAACCCGTCGCCTCTGCCGCGCTTTCCCCCGAATTGATCAGATGCGGGATAATCCTGACGAATGGCCTGGTCTTCTTAAGCTCCTTGAGAACTTCAAAACTCCGGTCCGTGCTTTTGTCATCAATGAAAATGACTTCGTATTTCCTGCCAACCTTTTCAAGTACAGCCTCAATCTCCTTCACAAGAGGTTCGAGATTGTCCTCCTCGTTGAAAACCGGTATGACGATTGACAGGTAAACATCCGAATTCATTTTCCACAACTCCAATTTTGTTGAGCTATTTACAAAACTCTGAAAACCCCTGACTGCGGGGAAGGTAAAACCCCATTAACACCCAATATCCAACACTCAATTTCCAACCGAGGAATGAAAGTAATTAACTTGGACTTTGGACATTCCTTGCTGTGCCCGTCGTAGCCCTTGGCGAAGTCGGGTTCGATATTGGATATTCAGTTTAATAATTCCCCGCACCCCAACTCTTTCCAAACCTTTTTGCGATTTTGTAAAAAGGAGCGGGGCTTGGGGCGAGGGAAAGAAACTTTTTCAAAAAGTTTTTTCCCTCACCCCAAATTCCTGTTTCTATTTATAAAAATTCTTTACTGTCTCGCAGACGTAGTCTATCTCTTCCTTTGTAAGAGAGGGAGAAACAGGAAGCGACAACATGTGTTCGCAGGCGTATTCGGCTTTCGGGAAATGACCCTTCCCCTGCTTAAGCCTTGCAAACGCCGGAAGGACATTCAGCGAATACGGATAATGAACCCCGCTCTCGATCCCTTTCTCCTTGAGATGCTTTGCAAACGCTTCGCGGTCGGGAACTATGAGCACATAAAGATGGTAGACAGGTTTGCTTCCATCAAGCACTTTCGGCGTCTTGAGCTGGCTTATCCCCTTGAGACCCTCATCATACCATGCGGCTACCTGCCTCCTGCTGCTGTTCCATCCGTCAAGTTTTTTCAGGCAGACCCTGAGAAGAGCCGCCTGAATCGCATCAAGACGGCTGTTGATTCCCTCGAACTCGTGATCGTATTTGCTTTCACGCCCGTGGTTCGAGTACATTCTGATTTTCCTCATGAGCTCAGGATCTTTTGCGGTGACCGCCCCGCCGTCGCCGAAACCGCCGAGGTTTTTCGAAGGAAAGAAGCTGAATACGGCTGCATCGCCCATTGTTCCGACTTTTTTGCCTTTGTATTCCGCACCCTGCGCCTGTGCGCAGTCTTCAATGAGCTTCAGATTGTTCTTTTTGGCAATCGCAAGCGCCCTGTCCATGTCGACAGGCTGACCGTAAAGGTGAACGGGAATGATCGCCTTCGTCTTTGAATTTATCTTCTTTTCAACCTCGTCGAGATCGAGATTGAACCCGTTGGAACTGATGTCGCAGAAAACAACCTGGGCTCCGGTAAGTGTGATCGCTTCAGCAGTTGCAATGGCAGTATGAACCGTGGTTATGACTTCGTCTCCCGGACCTATACCCATTGACTTGAGCACCGCAAAAAGACCGCTGGTCGCACAAGCAACACCGCAGATGTTTTCAACTCCGAGCCAGGCGGCCATCTCCTTTTCAAAGGATTTGACCTCTTCCCCGCCGATATAATGCCCGCCGTCAATGACTTTCAAAGCCGCATCATGCAGTTCTTTCTTGATCGGCTCGTGCATCTTGACTAAATCCAGGAACAGTATTTTATTCATTGAAATGCCTTTGTGTCTCTGCGTCTCTGTGATTAAATGAAAAAAAGAAGCGATAAGATACAATTCAAGGCGGATTTTTCAACCGGAAATCATGACTGGATAACAGAATTGGCAGGATGAATGGAACAGACCTTGCTTTGCCCGCAAACAAAAAGAATAACCTAAGAGCATGTTAATACTAAGTCGCAATCAAATGGAAAGAACATGCCTTACGGCATTGACTACAAACGAATTATTTGTTCGTAGTTAAGCCCGTAAGGGCTGTTCTTTATCTTTCATGAATTACTATCCGAAAGAATGCAACTCGGTATAAGTTGCTTCAAAATAATATGACTCTCTCTCCTCACGGCATAGTGAATTCGCATGTCCGGAAAGAGTTATTTCCGTAAATGTCGAAAACGGTGACCATGGCCGTATAGGATTCACCGCTGACCAGAGACCCTGTTGCCGTTCCATCAGCGTTAAAAGCTGTCGAAATCTGGGTAAGCGGCAGATCCTCGCTGCTCCTCCAGATCGGTTCACTCTCACCATCGGCTCCCAAGTAAACGTTCACCCCATAACTCCTGGCGTTGGAAACAGAAGGCCTAGTCCACTTGATCATGGCAGTGCCAGCACCAGTTGTCACGGAAACGACCGGTGCAGCCACCACCCAGGACTTGACCTTGTCCTGGTATGTTTTCTGAGAGCCGTCTGCAAAGTCGATCACAAACGTATAT
>JBAZRS010000015.1:2874-8871 GCA_041662825.1 Victivallales bacterium
GTCGTTGGGCGGTGAAATCTCCGGTAAATCCCGTAAACCCTTCCCATCCCAGATCGGGCTGGAGTTCAAACGTATCAATCTTAGATCCGCTGACACTGACACCGGTTATTTCAAATGGACTTACAGTATGCATCCTGAAAAAATAATGGTCATATATGCTTCTGGCATCATGGACGGTTGTCACATTTACTTCGGCGAGCATCTGATCCCCGATTACCTCCCAGTCGGCTTGTCCTTTCCTCAACCAACCCACGCCGACTGAATTGTCGGTCGTGTCCGGTTCCGACCAGGTTTCAGAAGGATTCCCATTATTATAAGAGATGGTAAAGGAACCATATACCTTGGCATCATCTCCGGCGATCTCGATGCGGGTGATGTTGTAAGTGAAGGTCTTGACGACACTAAGATCTGACTCTGAAAACTCATCAGCAAGGTTTTTACCATGATGGATATAGTCCGGTGAAAAGAGAGAGAAAAAGCCGGTTTGGTCATGACTTTCGAGCATTCCTTTCATCTCGGCGTAGAAGTCACTGATAACGCCTTCGATCAGAACGGTCTGCGTCTGCCGTACGGCTGTCGCGGCATTCCAATTGCTATCGCCGGTCTGGGTGGCGGTGATAATTGCCGTACCGGTACCTGTGAGGTGGATGGCGCCATTCACAATAGTCGCTACCGCCGGGTTTGAACTTGAATAACTTACCGGTAGTCCCGAACTGGCTTTTGCCGTCAAGGGATTGTCATCATCGCCTATCCCCATTGACGGTAACTTTGCGAAGGCGATAGTCTGACTCGCCTTGGCAATGACCAACGTACCGGTTTTTGACCCGGTTCCGTTGGGATCGTTCACCGTTGCCAGCACAGTATATGAACCGACATCAGACGGAGCATCGGCATTACCATTATATGTGATATCAACTTTCAAATCCTTTGGAAGAGTGGTCACAGCTACAGGACGCGCTGTTCCAGCATATTTCTGGCTCAGTCCCGCAATGGTAAGAGTTGCGGTTGCCGCCTTCACCGTCAATGTTACCTCTTTATGGATGTTGTTATACCGCGAGCTATCCGTGGGGACGAAGTCGACAGCCAGAGTCTGCGGCCCCGCTGTCAACTTGCTGCCGAGGGCTGGTGCATATGTGAACTTGCCCGGGACATTGGCTCTGGCATTGAGCTGCGTCGCAGAAAGCAGTGTACCGTAAGTAATCACCACAGGATTCGCCCAGGTTATTACAGGAGTGCCTTGTCCAACCGTCAGCTTCTGCGTGACCGTGTTTGCAGCATTCCAGTTGGCATTTCCAATCTGCAAGGCAGTAATAGTGGTCGCACCTACGCCAGTAATATGAATCTTGCCGGATACAATTGTCGCCACACTCAGATTCGAACTTGTATATGTTGTCGCTAATCCGGATGATGCAGTCGCTCCCGGTGCGAAATTCGTATTTCCATAGACCTTGTTTGGAATATCGTTAAACGTGATAATCTGATCTCCCATGGCAACATTAAGAGTCTGTGGAATCGGAGGCGCGGCATTCCAGTTCGCATTTCCAGCCTGTTTCGCGGTAATCAGCGATGAACCTTTCCCGATAATGTGGAGCTTGCCGCCAACAATTGTCGCCACTGCGGGATTTGAACTTGTGTATGTGACTGGCAAATCAGAGTTTGCCGTTGCATTGGGCGAAAAATCGGCATCGCCCATGACATGTAAAGGAAGAGAGGGGAAATTAATAGTCTGATTTGCTTTAGCAATCACTAAAGTGCCGGTTTTTACTCCTGCATAGTTATCATGTACGACTGTCGCTTTTACAGAATAAGAACCAGCATTAGAAGGGGCAACGGCTACACCGGCATACGTAATGTTGACGTTCAGTCCCACCGGAACTGTAGTTATAGTAACTGGACACTTGGCTTTTGTATATGTCTGGTTCAAATCCGAAATAGTAACCGTGGCGACCGCTTTTCCAGTTAAAAAATTCGCAGTTAAGATAACAACGGAGTCGTGACTTCCATTTAATGTTACAGTAGTTTCGGCCGAACTGGCATTTTCGATTGTCGCAGAGCCGGACGAGACAGTCCAGTTCACAAAATGGTTGTTCGCATCGGCGGCAGCCGAGATTGGAATTGCCGTCGAAGTATTCACAGGATTAGCGCCGGTGAATACGACTGTCCCATTTCCGTTCCTGTTGACAGTCAACGTTGCGGTATTCCTTGCGAAAGTCGCAACTATCGTATGTGAAATCTTAACGTTCGTGAATGTGTATTCCGTTACTGCACCAACAGAGGTTCCATCCACCAACACATCGGACACATGGTAATTGGCCAGGGGTGAAATTGTAAACGTTTTATTAGACTCGTAAACAACGGCAACCGTTCCTGAAGGAGATATTGTTCCGTTCATTCCTGCAGACGCTGTTATAGAGGGAGTATTGTACAAGTCCATAGCTTCAGGAGAACTCAATACGCGGTTGTATATCCGTATTTCATCAATGGAACCATTATAAGGGCCATAGCAATCAACGGTGAAATATCCGGTTATTTTCGGTGCAAATACATTAGGTCTTACTGATGTCAAACCAGTTTTTACTGCAACTCCGTTCAGATAAATAGTCGGTTGCTTGTTATTATATACGACCAAGACATGATTCCATCCTGTTCCAATGCTTTCGGAGTATGAAGCAAGACAAGTTAAGTAAAGGCTTCCATGTTCAAATACCTGTATACCGTTCGTTCCAACTGACAATCCTGCACCGGCATTAGCACCTTCCTGCGGTGGGTCGAAGACATAGTTCTGCCCATCATAATAAATACCACTTGTTGCCTCTGTCCTTATTGTAATTGTTTTATCAACCTTCACCCATGCGCCAAAACTGAAGTTGTTGCTTGGTCTCGTGTAATTTCCAAAAACCAGTTCGTCGGTATCGCCATTGTCAAAATAATAAGCATTATCTGTATTTCCAAACCGGTCACTTGTCAGAGTGGCACCTGTTATTGTTCCGTTATTCCCATATTCACTCTGATCGTTAACATTCCCGTCCAAGGGATAATACAGGACTAGAGCGGAAACAATATCATTCTTCGCAAAGTTCGCAGTGATTGCTATGTTGGATGTGACATTTGAGACCGTAAGGGGGTTTACCGTGCTCACCATATCACCAGTCCAGTTAACGAAATGATAGCCTGTGTTTGGAACAGCTTCTACTGTAGAACAAGCGTTTCCATATTTTACCTCCTGTGAAACGTTTCCTGTCAGAAAACCATTTGCTTCGGCAATGAAAGTGACGACAAAGCTTGACTTTGAGGCCTGTACCGTATTTCCATAAGCCCCCATATTGATTCTGCTACCACTTGGGACTGGTTCATTTATAAAAGTGCCTCCGGTATCTCCAGTGTCTATGCAAGGGCTCGTTTGTGTGTCATATACCCACGATGTTCCGCTCCATCTGCCGTATTGAGATTTGAGATGGAAATCATTCGCCGAAGGATCTGCAAACAGTGGATCTGAATTTATGTTGCCAGTGCCGGAAAAACCACCCTGAATATTTGAATATGAAATGGTAGTTGATCCACTTATTTGAGTTCCTGAATTCCCCCATACAATAGAATTCTTTAAGGTCGTAGTACCCGTTAATACATGAAAAACTGCAGTTTTGCTATTTTCATAAAAAACGCAATTCTCAAGTGTGACAGATACCATCTCTATATACACGCCTCCACCATTGCCTGGCGTAGTATTTGATGCAAATATACAATTTTGAATTACAGGAGAACCCGAAGAATCACATTTAAATCCACCGCCATTCAAATTTGCAGAATTCCCAATAAAACTGCATCTTCTAATAGTTGGATTGGAATTTGAACTATAAATTCCGCCACCTTCCCAAGATGTTGAATTTTGATTTATGATGCAATCTTCAATCAATATCCCGGAACTGCTGTCTATAAATATTCCGGCACCATTTGCTCCTCCTGGACCAATGGCTGTATTTTGCCTTATTTGACAGTTACGTATTATTGTGGAATCTTTTGAGACAATAAGTATTCCAGCACCAAGCATCAGAGGCGTTGGAGAAATAGCGTAACCTTTTTCCACTATAAATCCGTCTAATGTTGAATTATTCGCAGCAACGACAACATGGTATGTGTTATCGGTATTATCTCCTTGCACATTAATATCTCCATTCAAAATTGTCTCATTAGTCATCCACTTTCTCTGGTCACTGGATATTTCCGTGCCACTAAATCCACCGTATATATTTACCCCATCCTTCATCTGAAATGACATTGCCCTGTCCGTTCCAGTGGTGGGTTTGTAAGTGCCAGCGGCAACCCAGATCTGATCCCCTGAACTGGCATTGTTAATTGCATTCTGTAAGTCAGTATATGCATTCGCCCATGAGGTTCCGCTATTGCCACCGGAGGCATCTGATTTGACATAAACTGTTTTTGCATTCAGAAATATCGGCATCATAAAAATGCCGAGACACATCACCATCATAAAGCGTTTAAAATTCATGTTTTCTCCATCTATTGATTCATCTATGTTAAGAACAGATCCGCATCAGAATTATTCTTGATTCCATGATATTAATAAATTTCCGTAGGCCATTTTTATTTTATGACAATCCAGTCCTTTATGTGGAATATTATTTTGTTCAATCAATAACCTCATTAATTTCATCAGCGAATTAAAGAACTTGCATTTGTATCTTCAATAATTTCTTTCAGGTTCATGGCTGATAACTTTTGTCCGATTTTATAACAAGCTTTTGCAAATCTTCCCTTTTCAGAGACAATCCTAAAGTTATAAGAATTTCCAGGCTTCCCACTTCTTGAAGCATAGACTATTTTACTTCTCCCTTTTTTTGCGTTACCCAACACTACCCTGTCTTGATTGTTTCCAGCTTTGTACTCACGCCCCACTTCTATATCTGACATTTTTATCGGCATGTGATCCTCCATGCTTTGTTAGAAAATTGATATTTATTTAATCTTTGTGCCCTTGCAATATTTTTAAATAATTTATTGAACGCCAGTCAAATTATTTTGCTTTTATATTCATTTTAAATGATAATATTTTCCGAATATCTAGATTCCCAGAATTTTTAACTTCATGAAAGCTTGATTTTGTTCCGTGAATATTTACCAAGTTATGTCCGTTTAACTTCGCAAATGCAATAAATTGTCTCTCAAGAAGCTTAATTACTCTCTTGACATTTTGCCCCTGCTTTGCTTTCAATTGGCCATAAATTAAATGCTTGCTCCCTGCTCCAGAATTTTTTATTGCCATCATTAATCGGACATTATTGAATTGTTGGTTAACTCGTTGGGAGATATTGTCTGCTTTTCCAATATAAACAGCCGAAATAGCCTCCCCATACTTTCTGTAGAAAATATAAATTCCCGAAGTATTGGAAATTCTGTTGTTTTCAGGAAGAGCGTAGACCATATTTGAAGAGGAGCCATCTAAAAGAATAAATGGCGTAGACCAATTCAATTCAATTTTCACAAAACCTCCCTTGTCTCTATTGGATTACCTTACGTATTATCACAATAACTAAGGAGCGAATGCGGGCAAAAAAAGAGGAGCGCACTCACTCTGCACTCCAAGAGAGGTACGACCAAGCACCTGCAAAAGAATGCGGAAGAGGCGCCCCAGCTGGGGCGCAACCTCCGACATCGTTTCTTTTGCGAGTCAAATTGGTCGTTTTCTCTTGGAAACGTCTGTCGAAAATCACGTCAAAAAATAAATTTTGGGATCAAAATAAATTTTCGTCACGAAAATTTATAATATCATGATTCCTTTCGAGTTGAAATATTTTTTGTGCACACAAAAAATAAAGTGAATGCACATCGCATCAGATTTCATCTCCGGAAACAGGGGGTCTGGCCTTCACCTTCTTCATAACCCTCATGAAGGCACTCATATCGGCCCTCTTGGCCCTTTTGTCAACATCATCCCTAACATTCCAGGCAGAAACCTGGGATGAAAGCGCAATTGAAATA
>JBAZRS010000015.1:8881-21030 GCA_041662825.1 Victivallales bacterium
GCGCCACTTCTTTTGCAGATTTAGCAAGATAGTCTGGAACATTAACCTGTATGGTTGTCATATTTCACCTCTTGATATTTTTAAAAACCGACTTGGAGTTATCGCTTTTACTCCGACTTTTCCCACGGCATCAAAATGCCTGATGTTATGGGTTACAATATAGTCCGCATTGCTCTCGTATGCCAAATGAATGACCGCTTCGTCATCCGGGTCTTTCAGTATTGGGAGCCAAAAGTATTTGAGTTTAATCCTTTCCGCCATTCCGCATAATGCGTCAAGGAAAATGTCAATATCATCAACGTCAAGCCCAAGCATGTCGCACTTACACTTTAAAATCTCCTCGTATTCCGAACAAAGCGTATTGCTGATAAGGATTTTCGTTTTGCCCTCATAAACAAGATTCATCACTTGAAATGACGCTCCCTTTGATGAATAAAGCGATGAGAAAACAACATTGGTGTCCAATACCACCCTTGGCTTTTTCATGTCTTGCCCCATGCGATTCGATTGCATTGTTCAAATGTTATTACTAAAACACGGAAGAGGCGCCTCAGACGGGGCGCAACCTCCGACATCATTTCTTTCACGGGAAAATTGCTAGTTTTCAAACGGAAACGTCTGTCGAAAATCACGTCAAAAATTATAACTACAATCAACCAAACAGTCAATATACCAAGTAATGTCTAAATGTTTTATATCAAGCAACTTTAAGAAAATAAAATGGTGCCTGGCAATGTGTCAGTGTCATCACCTCTCCAACGAGGAACCTCAAAATATGGCATTACTGAGTAATGTGTGAATGTCGATACGTTAAGAACCAGTTAAAAGTAGCTCGAGCGGAATGGCCGCAGGGTCGTTTGCGCTTAACTTGTTGATTATTAGAGCTGATTTCAAAATGCTGGAAAACATTGATGCGGCAATGTCTTTCGTTGGAGTTCACAACTTTAGTTGTGTCTTGGTAATCAAAATGTTAGACACGCTAAAGCCGTGAACTCCAACTTTTCTGAAACTGACCTCCGGCGTCCGTCCTCTGTCCTCGACATCATCCACGCCAATTTACCGTCGCCCATTCTCCGTTTTGGCAAGGGCAACATCACACAGAGGGAAAAGACGACATAAACGGGCTGGAAAGCCCGCCCTACTTCATCCCACGGATGAACCGGACGGGAATTCGCCGCCGTCTACGGTGATCAGTTTCAGGTTCTTTCCGTCTTTGGCGGCGAGAAGCATCCCGCAGGATTCGATCCCGCGTATTTTCGCAGGTTTGAGGTTGGCGACTATGACAATCGTCCTCCCGACAACTTCTTCGGGTTTGTAAAACTGTGCAATCCCGGCGACAAGCTGCCGTTTCTGACCGCCGACTTCAATCTGCAGTCTGAGGAGCTTGTCTGCACCTTCTACCTTTTCAGCCTCCAAGACTTTTGCAGTTTTGAGCTTAATCTTCCCGAAATCGTCAATTGCAATCATCTCTTCAGCGGCGACGGCGACCGTCTCTGCGGATTTCGCAGGTTTTGCAGAATCGGTCTTGTCCACTTCAATCCTGGGGAAAAGAGAACCGATGTCGGAGACCTTAAGACCGGGACTGAGTTTTCCCCAGGTCTTCAGCTCGAATATCTCTATCCCTGTTTCAGGAAGTCCTATGGCTTTGCGGATTTCGCACATTTTGCCAGGCATCACCGGATAAAGAAGGCCGGAGATTATTCTCAGCGATTCTGCCGCAGTATAAAGAACAGTGTTGAGGCGGTCGGTGTTCTTCTCCTTTGCAAGTTTCCACGGGGCTGTCTTCTCCATGTAGCGGTTTGCTGCACGTATGGCGTTCATGATCTGTTCAAGCCCGCGGTCAAGCTTCATCCCGGTTATTGCCGGCTCCATCTCAAAAACGGCGGAGAGGACAGTTTCACGCAGCTCCTTTTCAAAGTCGTTCTGCGCCGTCTCTACAGGAGCGGGAATTATTCCACCCGCCTCCTTGACGATCATCTTGACAACGCGGCTCAGGAGATTTCCAAGGTCGTTCGCAAGGTTACTGTTATAACGTGTGATGAAAATCTCCTCGCTGAAGGAGGCGTCGTTACCGAGAGACATTTCAGACATGAGGAAATAACGGAACGCATCAACTCCGTATTTTTCAGCCATCTCCATCGGATTGACGGCATTGCCGGTTGACTTGCTCATCTTGTCCGAACCGATCAGCCACCAGCCGTGCGCATATATTGTTTTCGGCTGTTCAAGCCCCATCGCCTTGAGCATTGTCGGCCAGTAAACCGTGTGTGTGGTGAGAATATCCTTCCCGATAAGATGATAGGAGGCGGGCCACCATTTTGCGAATTTCGCAGCGTCCTGCCCGAATCCGACCCCTGTTATATAATTGATCAGCGCGTCAAACCACACATAACACACATACTCCTTGTCAAACGGCAGCTCTATTCCCCAGGCA
Organism: Victivallales bacterium; assembly: GCA_041662825.1. GTDB lineage: Bacteria > Verrucomicrobiota > Lentisphaeria > Victivallales > GWF2-50-93 > GWF2-50-93. The sequence goes on from JBAZRS010000015.1 coordinate 11,316, forward strand.
AGCCGTTTTTTCGGACGTGAAATACAGAGATCCTCCAGCGGTTTCCGCAGGAACCCGAGCGTCTCGTTGCGGCGGAAGTCGGGCTGTATGAATTCCGGATGCGCCTGGATGTGATCTATAAGCCAGGACTGGTATTTCCCCATCTGGAAGAAGTAGTTTGACTCGATTATCTCGTCGGTCGGACGCTTGCATTCCGGGCAGATATTCCCTTCGAGAAGATCCTTTTTCGAGAAAAACCTTTCGCAGGGGGTGCAGTAATGGCCGGAATATTCGGCCTTGTAAATCTCGCCCCTGTCAAAAAGGTCCTGCAGGATTTTCCGGACAACATCCTTATGGCGGTTTTCAGTGGTCCTTATGAAATCGTCATGCGTTATCTCAAGTTTCCCCCAGAGCTCCTTGAATCTTGTCACCGTAGCATCGCACTGTTCCTGCGGAGTCATCCTGTTTGCGACGGCGGCCTTCTGGACTTTCTGCCCGTGCTCATCGGTCCCCGTAAGGAAAAAAGTCGGATCGCCCAGAAGGCGGTGGTAGCGTGAAAGCACATCCGCAAGGATTGTCGTATATGCGTGACCAATGTGCGGTTTGTCGTTGACGTAATAAATCGGTGTCGTAATGTAAAAAGTGTTCTGTCCCATAATAATTAAAATCCTAAGTAAGACAGGCTTTCCAGCCTGTTATTCTTTAATTAGGCGGCTGAAAGCCGCAACTTTAGTCATCAGTAATCAGTGTTCAGTTATCAGTAAGAAAATCCATTTACTGATCACTGGTGACTGATTACTGATAACTTTGAAATTCCTTAACGTTTAATTAGAGCCTGCTCGAAAAGGTATAATAAGAACACCCCTTACGGGGTTAACTACCAACAAACACTTTGAATTTGAGGCGAATTCGTTTGTAGTCAAGCTCGTGAGAGCTGTTCCAGAAACCTTTTCGAGCAGGCTCTAATTAGGCGGCTGAAAGCCGCAACTTTATTGGAGTGCGGTCGCGAAGCTGCCGCTTTTCTTCCGGCATGCATAGCCTGCCGGTCAAGACGGCGAAATGAATTTCGCCGAATACAAAGCTGAAGCTGTCGCTTCAGCACTCCAAATTCCTGCTGTCGCAGGAAGAAACTTTGAAATTCCTTAACGTAATTCAAAAGGCAGGCTGGAAAGCCTGCCATAGTTTATTTTCAGCAGTTCAGGCAGCCGCCCGGAAGTATGATGGAAATATCTTCAGCCGACAGGCCGTGCTTGAGCTCGATTTCCCCTTTTTCCCCGTTTGCCTTGAGAAGTTCAGCCTTAACGGGTTTTCCGACTTCTAACTGTCTGCGGATTTCGCAGATTTTCAGGGTATCGCCCTGTGAAATCTGATCGTAGTCTGCAGAATTCGCAAAAAGAAGGGGGACTATTCCGAAGTTCACAAGATTTGCGGCGTGGATTCTTTCAATGCTTACGGCGACAATTGCCTTCACGCCCAGATACATCGGGCAAATCGCGGCATGTTCGCGGGAAGACCCCTGTCCATAACTTTCCCGGGCGACAATTATGCCGTGTTTGCCGGAATCCCTTACTGCGGCGGCATGCTGGGCGAATGTCGGTTTTCCCGGCTCGTTGAAGCATTCAAAGACAACTTTCGAGTATTCGGGGATATTGCTGCGGTGCTTCAGGTGAATGCCGGCAGGCATAATGTGGTCGGTTGTTATTTTGTCTCCGACCTTCAAGAGAACTTCGCCATTTATATTTTCAGGGAGCGGGAAGTTCACCGGCGGTTTCCCTATTGTCGGCTTCCTGATGATTTCTATTTTAGAGGCATCTTCGGCAGATGGCGGAGGCAAAATCATGTCATCATTCACAAGGAATTCTTTCGCCTCATTGATTCTGGGATATTTTATCCCGAGCAGTCTGGGATCCGTGAATTTTCCGGTCAGCGCCGCGGCGGTGGCGACAGCCGGGCTCACAAGATATGACTTGTCCCCTTTCGTCCCTGTACGGCCGGGGAAATTGCGGTTGAACGTGCGGAGGGTGACGGCGTCGTCTGCGGGACTCATGCCCTGTCCGATACAGGCGCCGCAAGATGTTTCGAGAATTCTGGCGCCGGCCGAAATCATATCCGCGAGAGCACCGTTTTCAGCGATCATCTGAAGAACCTGGCGGCTTCCCGGAGAGATTGAAAGGGATACGTGTTTTGATATCTTCCTGTTCTTGAGCAGTTTGGCGACAAGCATGAGATCCTGGTACGAACTGTTCGTGCATGAACCGATAATCACCTGCTGAACGGGGATTTCGCCGATTTCGGCGACAGTCTTAATGTTGTCCGGGCTTGAAGGAGAGGCGGCCATCGGAACAAGTTTCTTCAGGTCAATCTCAATCACCCTGTCATATACGGCATCCGCATCGGCCTTGAGTTCCACCCATGATGCACCCCTGCCCTGCGCCTCGAGAAAACTTTTCGTGCGTTCATCGGAAGGGAAAACAGAGGTTGTCACCCCGAGTTCTGCACCCATGTTTGTGATTGTCGCGCGTTCCGGAACAGAAAGGGTTTCCACTCCGGGGCCGAAATATTCGACCATGCAGCCGACATTCCCCTTTGTAGTCAGAATGCTCAGCATTTTCAATATTACGTCCTTTGCGGACAGCCATGGTTTAAGGTGGCCCGCAAGCTTAACTCCGATTATTTTAGGATATGACATCCGGAAAGGCTTGCCCGCCATGGCGAGTGCCACGTCAAGTCCGCCGGCCCCGATGGCCATCATGCCTATTCCGCCACCTGTAGGAGTATGCGAGTCCGAACCGAGAAGGGTCTTCCCGGGAACACCGAACCTCTCGAGGTGCACCTGATGGCAGATTCCATTGCCGGGTCTGGAAAAACAGACGCCCTTAGCCATTGCAACAGACTGGAGATACAGATGATCATTCTGGTTCTCGGGGCCGTTCTGCATCATGTTGTGATCGACATAGGAAACTGAAAGCTCAGTCCTGACCCTGTCAACCCCCATCGCCTCAAGCTCGAGATAAGCCATCGTGCCGGTGGCGTCCTGGGTTAGCGTCTGGTCAATCCTTATAGAGACAGGCTGTCCGGGAATTTTTTCCCCGGCCAGGTAGTGGGCATCAAGTATTTTCTGTATAACAGTCCCGTTGGCCATTTGAATACCTTTCAGTCATCTATAAAATCCCATGTCCTAAAGAAACCAAATCAAGAACATGCCTTGCGGCATTGACTACGAACAAATAAAAAATATGGAATCTTGTTGGTAGTTAAGCCCGCAAGGGCTGTTCTCATGTTTTCTCCAGTATTTTAGTTTGGAATTCCCATTCGTTCGATGTTGGATGTTCAATGTTGAATGTTCGAAGTTAATTTTTTTCAATTCAGCAATCGGCTCCGGTCACCCGTTCTTCTCCGGGTCGAGGTCGGCCTCGTCTCCGAAACGGAGGACACCGCGTTTGCTTGATGTGACGAACTCTATGAAATCCTTGATTTCCGGGAGTTGCGGCACTTCGGCGTTGATTTTCTCGAGGGCGTTGGGTATGCTCATCTTGCTTCTGAAGAAGATCTGGTAGACATCCCTGAGCGCTTCAATGGCTTCCTTGGAAAAACCGCCTCTCCTCAACCCGACGATGTTGATTCCGAGGATTGCGCCGTTCCTGCCGCTGCAGATCATGAAAGGGGGCAGATCCTTGGATATTGCCGAGCAGCCGCTCAGCACGGCAAAGCGTCCAATCCTGCAGAACTGATGAATGGCGGTAATGGCTGAAATAAGGCAGTTGTTCCCGATATTCACATATCCGCCGAGTGTCGCACAGTTCACCAGTATGACGCCGTCTCCGAGAACGCAGTTGTGCGCGACATGCGAATTTGCCATCAGGAGACACCTGTTTCCAATAACGGTCTCGGTCTCGGGTTGTGTTCCGGGCTGGACAGTGACACCCTCCCTGAAATAATTGTTGTCGCCTATCTTGGTATATGAGATTCCGCCTTTGTACCCGTAGTCCTGGGGAGCTGTGCCGATTGACACGAAAGGGAACACCATATTCCCCTTCCCCATGGTCGTATATCCCCCGACATAGCACTGGGCGATTAGCTTGCAGCCTGCTCCCAACGTAACATCAGGCCCGACAACGCAATGTGCGCCCACTTCGACATCGTCGGCGATTTTAGCCTTCGGATCAACAACTGCGGTTGGATGAATTCTGGGCATTTCCTTTTCCTCGTATTTAAATTATGTTTGTTTTATCCAAAATTTCCCTTTACTAGAATTCAAAATTCCGCAAAAATAAAGCTTCAAGCGTTCCTTTAAATTATATTTTTTACATTGAATTCTTGTTTTTTGCATGAAAACCCTTATAGTATCCGCCTGTTTATGGAAAAATGACTTTCGGATTAAGAATACCGGGCATTCCATTTAGAACTCAAAACCAAAATATCGGAGGCTTAATATGGCGCATAAAAAAGGACAGTCCAGCAGTAAAAACAACCGCGACAGCAATCCCAAGATGCTTGGATTAAAGGCGTCGGGCGGAGAATACGTAAGCGCAGGCAGCATAATTGTCCGTCAGCGCGGATCAAAATTCGAGCCGGGCAAAAACGTCGGTTGCGGACGTGACTTCACCCTTTTCGCACTTATTGACGGCGCGGTGCAGTTCTCTAAGAACAAAAAACAGGTCAGCATTGTACCTGTTGCATGAGCAGCCCCTGAAATCAACCGACTTGAAAAAAGCCCAGTCAGACTGGGCTTTTTTATTCACAGGCTCGCTGCTTCACAGTTCGATGTTTTCAGCGTACACAATACAGTTTTTATCACAAGGCGAACATGAATCAAGCGGACAGGAACCGGGTTTACAGGAATATTGTCAAGACCGGCCATGGTATTGCGAGGCATATAAGTTTCGAGTACCATATCAGCCTCAAGCTGAAGATATTCCTGAACAGCCTGATAATTGCCCTGCCGGCACTTGTCCAGTTCGTCCTATTCGATGAACCGGAATATCTGCTTTCCTTTCTCCTGTGTTTCAGTTTGTCAAGTTCGGCCTTCCTGCTCACCAGGGCCAGGCTGATACTGACCCTGCCTTTTGTCATACTGTCGTTCATCTATACCGTATTCCTTGTCGTTTTCAAGAAATCACTTGGCATCACCAGCATCATGGCGATCATGAACACCAAGACGGAAGTGATGTTCAACTTCACATTTTCGCCCAAAATGATTCCGGCGGCGCTTCTGTTCACAATATTATCCGTATTGTATTTCAGATTCATAATTTTAAGGGGGAAAGGAGATGACAGCGAAGTGCTCGTAACAAAGGAATACAGATACATCCCCATCACCCTAATGATCGCTACATCCGCCTTCATGTTCTTTGGATACGGCTCCATGATCAAGGCGTACCCCTTTTCCATGTCGTACGACTCAGGCACATATGTGAAAATAATTTCACAGATGAAGAAAACCGCCAAGGAGCCCTATCATTTCGAGGGGAGGCTGCAGCCCGGGTTTGAAGACATGAAAGGAACTTTCATCCTGATCGTCGGAGAGTCTTCCAGAAGGGCATCCTGGGGCCTCTACGGCCGCAACAGGAGAACAAACGCCTTCCTCAGGAAGGAAATTGAGAAAAATCCGGACAATTTCATTCTTTTCAAAGATTACATTTCCACAGCCCAGACAACATACCCGGCATTGATGAGCATTTTCTCTTTAATGCCCTCAAAGGACTTCCTGGAAATCCCAAAGCATCCAAGCTTTGTCAGAATCCTTAAAACCGCAGGATATAAAACATATTTTCTATCGACATACACCAATATTTTCCTGAATTTCATTAACGCCGACAAGGATATTATAACAAAAGCCGGCGATGACTTTGCCCTCATCCCCGATTTGAAGAGAATACTGGAATCCAGGGATATTGACAGGAAGTTCATAATAATGCATCTAAAAGGAAGCCATCTCGCATTCAGCGAATACAAACACTCCTACAAGGACTACATATTCCCCAGCGGGGACACATTCAAGGACAAATACGCCAATTCGATCCTGCATACGGACCTGTTAATGAGGAACATTGCAAATCTGATAATGCTGGAAAACGAACCGGTATGCGTCTGGTACATATCGGATCACGGGGAAAACCTGAACGACCTGAACGACGGGAACTATGGCCACGGGTGCAGCGGATTCACAAAATTTGAAATAGAGTTGCCTTCGATCATGTTCTTCAATGACGCATTTTTAGAGGACAACCCGAAAATCAGGGCAGTAACGGAAAACAGAAACATCATGATTTCGCACAGCAACGTTTCGCACACCATTATGGGGCTTTGCGGCGTTTACCCGGGCGAATATAAGGGCAAATACGACTTGTCATCTCCACTTTTCACATATGAGGAGCCATACCTGATCGACGTTGACCTTTTCCCGATAAAATATTCAAGGGCGGAAATACAGTAAAATTAACCAAATAGGGGATTACACCATGTTTGTCGACAAGGCGAAGATAAAAGTGAAGGCCGGCGACGGCGGCAACGGATGCTGCAGCTTCCGGCGTGAAATCTATGTTCCGAAAGGCGGCCCGAACGGCGGGGACGGCGGGGACGGCGGAGACGTTATTCTGGAAACCGCAACCGGAGAGCAGAGTCTGGTAGATTATGTCTTCCAGCGCCATTTTCCCGCAGAAAAGGGAGGGAACGGAAAAGGCAAGGACATGCACGGGCGAAACGGCAAGGATCTCGTGCTCAAAATCCCGCTCGGAACAATCGTCAGGGACGCAAACACGGGCGAAACAATTGTCGACCTCGACAGTCCCGGCATGAGGCACGTCATAGTGGAAGGGGGGAAAGGCGGAAAAGGCAACGCCCGCTTCCTGAGCAATTACAACAGGGCGCCCAGGGAACATGAACCCGGAAAGCCCGGCGAGGAAAAAGAGATAGAGCTGGAGCTGAAGACAATCGCAGATGCAGGCATGGTCGGATTTCCGAATGCCGGAAAATCAACACTGCTCCGTGCTATTTCGAATGCAATCCCGAAGGTGGCGGCATATCCTTTCACCACTTTGCACCCGATTGTGGGGGTGGCGGAATTCCCCGATTTCTACCGATACAAAGTCGCAGACATCCCCGGGCTCATTGACGGCGCCCACAGGAACATCGGACTGGGGCATGAATTTCTCAGGCACATTGAAAGGACAAAGATACTTATCTATGTCCTGGACATGGCGGGAGTCGACGGGCGAAATCCGATTGACGATTTCAAAACCCTGCAGAAAGAGCTCGAATTGTACATGAAAGGCCTTTCAAAGAGAAAAGCCGTCATTGTCGCAAACAAGATAGATCTCCCGGAATCAAAGAAAAATCTTGCTGCGCTGAAAAGGAAAATCAAAGGCTATGAAATAATTCCGGTAAGCGCGATGGAGAAGAGGAACACCGATACGCTTGTGATTTCACTTCGCAAGATGCTCGAGGGGGATAAGATAAAATAATTGAACATCGAACATTCAACATCCAACTTCCATGGGGCAAAAAAGCAGAGTTTTGAATATCCAATATCCAACACGGAATGTCCAAAAAAATTCCAAGTTCCAAGCAATATGAAAAATAGAAAAATCTGAAATTCAAACAAATACATTAAACAAAGAAAACAAAAGAACAGCCCTCTCGGGCTTAGCTACCATACAACAAATGCTCAAGTATCTTTAATTCGTTTGTAGTCAATGCCGTAAGGCATGTTCTTGGATTGTTTTCTTCGTTTGGGAATTGGAACTTGTTTGTGTTCAATGTTGGATGTGGATGTTCGATGTTCGATTCCCCTTCGCCCGGCGGACCTTCCTGAAGAATTCCTTCATTATCCCGGTGCATTCCTCTTCAAGGAGTCCGCCCTTGACTTTGACTTTGTGGAGCATGCCCGGGAAAGAGGTTATCTTGAGGGCCGAGCACACGGAACCGCAGCGGGGGTCGTGCATTCCGAAAATCACCCTGTGAACCCTTGAGTTGACCATGGCCCCCGCACACATCGCGCACGGCTCCTTTGTAACATAAATATCGACGCCGTCAAGCCGCCAGTCGCCTACCGCATTCGCTGCCTGCGTGATGACAATCATCTCGGCATGCGCAGTGGCGTCCTTCAGTTTTTCAACCTGATTGTACGAACGGGCTATCACATGGTTGTCCTTTACGGCCACTGCGCCTACAGGCACCTCCCCGTCCTCGGCCGCCATTTCCGCCTGGGCAATGGCTTTCCTCATGAAATATTCCTCGTCAAATCTTATTATTGACATTCCAGTTATCTCCGACGTTCTAAATGATTCAATTTTTTCCTGTTGCAGGAAAAAATTACTCAGACCAGGTGGCCAAGAGCCGCAGATCCAGTGATTGGTGAACAGCTTTTCCTTTGCCTGGGGATATCGCCGATTCTCCGTTTCACCGATTCTCCGTTTCTTTCACCACTCGGTCACTCGGCCTCTCGACAGCCTTATTTGGCTCTTCCCTGGCAAAGTCGAAACCTGTCTGGTAGATGTTGTAAACTATGCTCACGGCCCTGAGCGGGTTTCCAACCCTGAGACTTCCCACGGCTTCCCATATGGGCAGTTCCCCGGCCCTCACCTTGACTTTAAGCATAAACGGCGCGGCAATAAGGCATATTATGAGGAAATGAATTATCAGCAGCACATGGAAAAAGGAGAAGGGAACTCCGGTGATCAGCTTCCATGTGAAGGGGAATTTGGTGAAATAGTCCATCACCGTTCCGCCTATGAGCGGGCCAGAGGCCGACATCAGCCCTATTATAGTCCAGTGCACGGCGATCGCCATCCCCCTCCCTTCCTTCGGGGAAAGAACATTTATGAGATGCATCTGGCAGATTCCCACCCCACCGCAAAGTGCCCCTGCGGCAAGATTGACCGTAAGCAGGAGCAGCAGGGGTTCCGAAATTGTGAATGTGCTGAAAAACGGGATCGCGAACATGAATTTCTCATAACTAAGGAAAAACCAGGCCGCCGAGAGAAGAGGGACTGCAAACATTAAAATCGCGCAGAAAGTTCTCGCGCCTATTTTATCGACAATGTATCCGTTTAGAATCCCGCAGAGGACAGGCCCGATCGAGGCGCTCACGGCAAGCATGGAAAGTTCAGTGTAGCTGAAGTTGAATTCACGTTTCAGATAAACCATCCCGAAAGCCCCGATTATCCCGAAAGCGAGATACCACAGTGAAAGGGAAAAAGTCATCCACCTGAAATCCTTGCTTCTAAGGGGGGCGACAATCCGGTCCGCCAAATCAATGAGATTGACGTGTTTCCTGCATGCTCCGTATCTGGGTTCAGGCACAAGCATATGAACCAGAATATCAACCACTCCGAAAATTGCGGCTATGGCAAAGACAATTGTGAAACCGGTATATGATCCTCCGGGTTTCCGAGGATCAGGGAAAAGATCGAGAATCCAACCTGAAAATCCGGTTGCTATAAGGAATGAAACGGTCACGATGCTCTGCCTGATCCCCCAGAACCGCCCGCTTATCTTTTCAGGGATCAGGTCGGCCATCCATCCCTGCCACATGGGGCCGCATACCTGTCCGATGACGGCGCTCGCAGCAATGGCGGCAAGGATGGCGGTTGCAGCGACCGAAGGAGTATCCGAGAATAGAAAAGGTATGAAGGCGGGGACGAACCAGAGGAGCCTGTGGATGACGGCAAACACACCCCAGATCTTTTTTCTGCTCGGCATGCTTTCGAAAAACAGGGCGGAAGGTATCTGTATG
>JBAZRS010000016.1:0-12268 GCA_041662825.1 Victivallales bacterium
ACAAAAATACCTTTCAAAGCTCCGGCAATCCATCTTGCAGGATGCAATCCAGGGGAAATTGACAGAGCAATGGCGCAAGGACAATCCCAAGGTAGAATCCGCCTCCGAACTTCTAAAGAAAATAAAAGCGGAAAAGGAAAAGTTAGTAAAAGGAGGCAAAATAAAAAAACAAAAACCACTTTCTCCAATTTCTTCTGACAAAATTCCTTTCGCTGTTCCTGCTACTTGGGAATGGGCTTGTCTCCAGGATATTTTTATGATGACCCGAGAAATGGATATTCGCCTAAAACTGTAGATTTTCCTACCAATACAAAAACTTTAAAATTGGGAGCCATCACAAAAGGTAAATTTATAGAGAGTGAAATAAAGTATATTGATGAAATAATCCCTAATGATTCCTATCTCTGGCTTAAATCAGGTGACATCCTTATACAAAGAAGCAATTCAATTGATTATGTTGGTGTTTCGGCAATTTATAATGGAGATGATAATAATTTTATCTATCCAGATTTAATGATGAAAGTAAAAACCGTTATTGGAATTTCGGAAAAATATATACATTTTGCTTTATCAAGTAAATGCGTCAGGGAATATTATAGATGTAATGCTTCTGGCGCACAGAAGAGCATGCCAAAGATAAACCAAAAAACAGTCTCCTCCACTCTACTCCCCATTCCCCCTCCATCCGAACAAAAAGCCATCGTAGCCAAGGTAGAAAAACTTTTCGCATACTGTGAAGAACTGGAGAAACAGATAAGCAAATCCCAGCGCGAATCGGATCAGCTAATGCAATCCATCCTGAAAGAGGCGTTTGGGTAGTAAGTATTTTTCTCTCACGGAGGCACAAAGGACACAAAGATAATTGCCCATATGTGACAATTTTATCATCCTGAAAATCCTGTAATCCTGTCCATAATCATGAGAACTGAAAAGTGTCTGAAGCTTTTCGTATTTTCGTGGTTAAATCCTGAACTCCTCACAAGCTTCCTTCATGGCGACCAGGTTCTCCCAGGGGACTTCGGGTTCGACCATGTGTGTCGGGCCTATCACGATACCTCCCTGTTTCCCGCAGATGCTGAGATTTTTCCAAACAACTTCCTTGACTTCCTCAGGCTTCCCGAAAGGGAGGGTGGTCTGCGTTCCTATTGTGCTCCAGAAGGACATTCTCCCGCCGACAATCTTATACACATCTTCGAACTTCATGCATTCCGGCTGTACGGGATTCAGGATGTCAACACCGATCTCGATCAGATCATCTAGGAAAGGCAGGACATATCCGCAAGAATGATAGAAGACAAGAATGTCAGGTTTTATGTTTCTGGCTTCTGCAATCACTTTGGCAAGCCTCGGTTTCAGCCATCGGCGCCAGAGTTCCACACTCATCATGGGGGTGGACTGCATGCCGATATCATCGCCCAGCTGGACAAGATCCGCACCGGCTTTCACCGCTATGCGTATTCTTTCACACGAGAGACCGGTGATCCTGTCAAGAAGAACTGTCGCCCGTTCATCGTCACACATCATGTCAACCATGAGATCCTCCATGGAGCGCATGTACCATGAACCCTCCCATATCGTACACGCCATTCCGGCCATTGACGCAAGCCCCTGCTTCCTGAGATCGGCAACTTTGGAGGTTGCTTCTTCAACGGCGTTTGCCGGGAATTCAGGAAGAGGATAGTCTTTCAGCTCCTTGACCGTCAGGTCGTCGCCTTTCAGCGGGTGATGCATGCGCGACATGTGGAAACAGCCTGGCTGTTTGGAATGGCCGACGCCGGTCGAGCTGAAAGTGGTGTCCGAAGGAAGTTCCTCGTGTCGGAAAAACCTTTTCCAGTCGGTGAATTTCTGCTCTTCCCGGATCCCGAAACCCCTGCACGACGAACCGAACCATTTGTGGTAATCCCTGTGCCCAAACCGTTTTTCAAAAGCCTCAAGCTGGTCCGGACAGAACGGCCCTGGATCAATTGGAACTTTATCGAAACCCTGTCGCCTCAAAGATCTCAGCAGATTTTCACGCAGTGTAGCCATGTCTGAATACTCCGTTTAGTAGGACGGGCTTTCCAGCCCGTTTTTTTTATCTGGAGGACGGGCTGGAAAGCCCGTCCTACTTTTTTCAATACATATAAAATATGCTTCATATTTTATATAATGAATGGCTAAAACACACATTTTCATATACTTTTCGCCTGATAAATTCTCAAGACTGAAAATTTATGATCATGGAATTCTAATTTAAAATTTACCGTCAGGGAAATTTTATGCATGACAAGTTGTTTTCACCCGGAGAGGCCGCCTCATCCGGAATCCTGAACGTCAAACGCGTATGGGAGGTCCGAGCCGACATGTCTTACCAGGTTGTCTGGACGAAAGGCTATCCCCTCAAGGGGAATATCCTGCTCCGCACGCTGGCCGGCGAAGGATATGTAAAATTGAAAAACGGGAGAAAATTCAAATGTCTTCCGGAAACATTCATAAATCTCGACCCATCCGAGGTCAACGGATACGGATGTGTCAAACCGCACTGGTCATTCTGGTGGATCGAATGTGAAAAACCGAGCGCAATAGATTTTCCCGCAAATACTGTTTTCAATTTGAGACAGGTTGCGAACGAACTGGAAATCCTTACGGAAAGCGTCAGGCTTCTGGCATGCGGAGGGACGGCTGCTGAAGAGGCGTCCGCCTCAATGAATCTCCTGTTGCGGAAATGGAACAGGATCCGGCGTGAAGGCTCGAGGAAGGAAAATCCCAAACACGAGAAGATGCGGAATATCATCACCATAATGCAGGCGTCTGCGGAAAATCCCCTTTCAATTGAGATGCTCGCAAAGAAAGCGTGCCTGAGCGAAGGGAGATTCCGTCAGGTTTTCATAAACTCAACAGGCGTGTCGCCGAAGTCGTATTATGATGGTTTAAGACTGAACAAGTCCCTGGCCTGGCTGCGGGACACGGACATGAAGCTTCTTGAAATAGCGTCAAGACTTAACTATTCGAGCGCTTTTCACTTCAGCCGCGCATTCAAGAAACATTTTGGAAAACCGCCATCGGTGTTTAGACCCCAATCAAAAAGATAACATTTCCCGACTTCAGCTTCTTGACATTACCCTATTCTAGCATAGACTAGAATAACAAGATAGGGAGGATCTGTCCAGTGCAGGAAAACAAATACAGGGAAATAGCCCTTGAAATACGGAGAAGGATTTTGACCGGGAAGCTCAAGCCGGAAGAACAGTTGCCGACGAGAACGGAATTGGAACGGAAATTCAAGGTCAGCAAGGCCACCATGCAGAACGCCATCGATTCCCTTGTCAAAGACGGGACAGTCTATGCTGACGGGACAAGTGGAACCTTTGTATCAAAATTCCCCAGGGAAATCTATCACTACGGCCTTGTCTTCTACCAAAAGCCGGGTAATGCCGGTCAATGGTTAAGACACTGGAAGGTCATCCTCCAGGAGGCTGAAAAAATCTTCTCAAAGCCACCATGCAGCCTTTCCGTATTTTATGGGGACAAATATCAACTGAATGTAAACGGCAATGTTGATTTCATGGAAGACATCAGAAACAAGCGGATGGCGGGCTTGATCCTTACGATGACTCCAGGCGTATTTGAGGGGACAGAGATAATTGGCGATTCTGATACCCCTGAAATAACCATGAGCCCCGGTCTGGACTGCAAGCTCCCGAGCGTCTGCTGGGATTCCACGGAAATTGTAGGGGAAATAGTGAAATATCTGTCGGGCAGGAAGCATTCAAAGACTTCAATAGTGATATCCAGCAGGCAATTTTATGCCCCCGGTTATCTGGATGGCGTAGTGAGCGAACTGAAAAGACACGGTCTTGAGACCCATGATTTCTGGATACTTGGCGCAGACATATTTTTCCCGAAATCCATTGCGAACACCATCACTCTCATGATGAGGGATGAACGTCTCCGTCCTGACAGTATCATCATCCTGGACGACAACCTGATCCAGGGGGTAATTGAAGGGCTGCGCGCAGGCAATGTCCGTGTTCCCCATGACGTTGAACTCGTGGCAATGGTGAATTTTCCGTATAATGAAAAACTGGATGTGCCTGTGAAAATGTTTGGCCTTGATGTTGCCGAACTGCTAAGACTTGCCAAAATTAAACTCGACGCAATACGGCAAAAATTGAAATATGACCAGACAACTAAAATCAAGTTCATTTCCGATACTGAATATGTTAAGGCGGAGAAGAGATGGTAGATGGCGGAAGGGCGGCCAGCAGAAAGCAGAGAGAACAAGTATTGAGGGAGACGTTGGACAATAATGGAATTCATATGAAAACGAAAGGAATTAAATATAATGAAAAGCATTTTTGGAAATAAGCTTTTAAACACCGGTTTGTTGAGGACTGCGGCCGGAAAATCCAATGGTTTTTTACTTTCGGCAATATTGGCCGTTCTTTGTGCCGTGGCGTCGAATGGCGCTTGGGCATCATCCACCATCAACCGGGGCATCCATGCCGTGCCGGCGCCGGTCAAGGTGTCTGTTGACGGCAAACTGGACGACTGGGACCTGTCAGGGAAGATCCTGATCTGTCCGGATGTGGAGACGATGCGAGACAGCTATGCCGGTGAAGTGGCGCTCATGTACGACGCGGACAACCTGTATGTCTCGGTTCACTGGAAAGATCCGGTGCCGATGGGGAATGCACATGATCCCAGGGTGAACACTTTCGGTTTTGGCGGGGATTGCCTGCAGCTTCGTCTTGTGACCGACAAGGTGGTCCATGTCACCGCCTGGTACTATGCGGTGAAGAGCGAACCGTTCATCAATCTCAGTTTTGGCAAAGGCATGAGCCAACCCTTTGGCGGCGGAAGCAGGGATCTCTTCCAGACGGACGGTTCTCGCCTTCAGGGCGCTGCGGAAATGGCCTGCCTGAAGGATGCGGACGGCAAAGGATATGTCCAGGAACTGAAGCTTCCATGGACGCAGATCACGGAGTCGAAACGCTACAAGCCCGGAGAGCAGTTCACATGCGGTGTGGAACTGCTGTGGGGAGAGGGTGCCGGCAACTATCCCATGTTCAGAATCGCCGATAACGTGGTGGCCGGGGGGATCCCCGGAGGGGATTACTACCGGCAGCTTGAAAACTGGGGGCCCGTGTATGTGGAAGAAAAGGGGAACCTGAAACTGCCACCGGCGGAATGGGAGTTGAAGCTAGCCGGTACAAGGAAGGCGAATTCGGCCAAGATCCGATACCAGCTTCCGGCGGACGGGCCTCTTCCCCAAACCTATCGGGTCACTCTTGCAGTTACGGATCCGGACAATTCCGACTGGATCGTCAGTCAGCCGGTATGCGGTGCCGTGCGCACGGTCACCTCCGAGAACAAGGGGATATTTGAGGAAGCGTGGGACGGCCTGGACGACAATTTCATGCCGTTGCCGCCGGGCCGATATGGCGTAAAAGGGATTTTGATGAAGGCCAGGAAATGGGAGATCAACGGCGAGTACCATTCGCTGATTCCGAAAATCGCAGCCGCTCCAGGAGACTCGTGGTTTCCAGTGCGGAATGAGGACGACAGGCAGCCCTGGATGTGGGCGGCCGGGGACGGGGGAGGCATGATTTCTGCGGTCGCAGTCGGGGAGGACGGCAAGGCCGCTTTCCTGTCCGGTTACATGGAAGGGGACGGCTGCTGGCTGGTGGATCTCAAGAAACCGGTCAGCTGGCATCAGGTCTTGAAGGCGTACGGGGCTTCGGGGAGCAGCGCGGCTACAGACGGAAAGGCCATATGGGCTGTACAAAAGGCCGGGAAGGACTGGTTCATCTGCCGTGTGGACGGAGGCAAGTTCGGCTCAGACGCGGGTGTGGGCAGCTTGGCAAGCACATACAGGCCTGCGGGTGTCCCGACGGCTATGGCCGCCTGGCTGAATCCGGAAGACGGAAAGCGTTTCCTGTATGTGGCGCGCACCCGTCCGGAGAATGGAGCAGAGGGGAATGACAGTGTTCTGGTTCTGGAAGGTGATTCAGGGGCGAAACTCGCCGAGATCCAACTGCGCAATCCGCAGGGTTTGGCGGTGAACGGCCGACGACTGATTGCCCTTTCGCAGGATACGGCGGACAGATGGGTGATAAGCGAGTTCCCCCTGATTAAGGGAATACCGGATGTCAACGGTGTGAAATCAATTCCGATCAACGGGATTGCCGGTCCCACTGACATACAGGCTGATTCCCGGGGTTTTTATTACCTGAGCGACATGGGGCACAACCAAGTGTACCAGGTGGACGCGACCGGGAAGATCATGCGCAGGTTCGGCCGTGCCGACCGGCAGACGCCGGGCAAGTATGATCGGAACATATTCATGGCTCCAGGTAAACTGGCGTTTTGGTCCGGACCGGACACCAAGGGCCGATTGATTGTCGTGGAGAAAGCCCTGGGCAGAGTGAGCGAATGGTCGACAGACGGGGAACTGCTGAGGGAATGGATTTTGGGTGTCAGCGGCGACAACGGGTATTGTGCGGATCCGGAGAAACCCGAGCACATCTATGTCATGGCGGACGGCTCGAACACAGGCCGTGGTTTGCTGCGTTTCAAGGTGGATTACGCATCCGGTGAATGGAATATCGACGCCGTGTGGCCGGACATCTGCGGCGCAGGTTTGGACAAGGCGAACTGGGGCGAGTTCCCCGGCGGATCTTTCAGGCCGCAAATTATCAATTTCCAGGGACGGAAATATCTTGCATTTGCCAGGACGCATCAGGATCGCTACGGCTACATCGTTTATCGGCAGGACGGAGACAACTGGGTTCCTTCGGCCGGTCTTATCCCGCTTGGCACAGGCAGTCCGAAGGACAATGCGCAGATTCGCCTCTTCAGGCAGTGGTTCTGGTGGAGCGACGCCAACGGCGACGGCAAGCTTCAGGAAGAGGAATACAAGGATAATCCGGCAAATCTTCCGGGTTCTCTCTGCTACTGGGGCAATACATGGCTGTCAGATCTTTCCCTCACCTGGATGTCCAGGGGCTACACCGTTTGGAAAACGTCTCCGACCGGATTTGACAGGCACGGCAACCCGGTATTTGACGGCAAGAAATGGGATGTCCTGCTGGAAGATACCGTCTTCAAGGCACGGGCTGAAGGAAATGCCACACCCCTTTATGGAGGCAATGAAATGGACAGGGCTTTTGGCGGAGCCTGGCAGAGTATTTGCGGTTCTCTTCAGGATGGTTTCTATGTCAATGTGCGCAGCGGCCCCAATTGCGGTGCCAATACTGGGGCGGAATATAAACTGTCGCGGTATGTGCCTGACGGGAAAGGCGGGTATCGCATGAAGTGGCGTGTTGGACGGGCCATGTACGCCCACGGAAATGTACTTGAACCCGGAGACATCGGTGGAAGCATATTCATTACTGAGCCGGTCAACGGGTTATTTGGTGTGCAGGATTCCACCATGGGCGGTTACCATATCTATACTACGGATGGAATTTACGTTGACACGCTGTTCATTGATTTTGCCCATTACCCGGAGGTCGGAGGGGTCTATAGGCTCGGAGGTGAGAATTTTGGAGGCATGCATTTCATGAACAAGGAGAATGGCAAGGTCTATGTGGCCATGGCGGGTAACCATCCGTGCCCCGTTTTCGAGGTGGAAGGGTGGACCGTAAAGGAGAATCCCGTTCGGAGCCTGCGCCTCTTGGATTCTTCGATTACCTTGAAAAAGGATCAGATTGCTCCGGCGGCAGAGCTGGCTGCCGGTTTCCGTGGCATCACTCCTCCCAGGCTTGCCAGGTTCCCTCGGACCGCGACTCAGCCGGCCCTGGACGGTTCACTCGGAGGATGGGAGCAGGCCAAGACTCTCTCATTCCAGTCTGATGCCCAGCAGAAGGTCGAGGTGAAATGCCTCTACGATGCGGAAACGCTCTACCTGCGCTGGCAGCTGCACCTGCCCCGCCAGGTCAAGATCACACTCTCCTCCGATACGGCTCGTATTTTCACACATGAAATCACGGCCGACACAGTCGGTTTCTACATCCAGGGCGATCCGAATGCCAAGCCGAAGAGTTCGAATGACGGCCGTGCTGGAGACCTGCGCATAGTGTTCGGCCTTGTCAAGGATGGTGATAATGTCAAGCCGATCGCCTGGGGCATTTATCCCAAATGGATTGGGCCGGGTAAAGCTACGCCAATGACGTATCGCTCCATTGTCAGCGCAGTCACCTTCGAACATGCCGGCCTTCTTGATTCCGTGAAACTCGGCTATTGCATTGATGCGGATAAACAGGGCTTTGTGATTGCGGCCGCAATCCCCCGTTCGCTCATTCCGTTGCTGCCTGCGCTTGGGCCGGAGATCCGCACGAATGTGAACTTCGAAGCCACATTGGGAGGCAGGAACAAGTTCTGGTGGGCCAATACCGACGGGTCGGCAAGCCGCGAGGTCTATGACGTTCCCACCGAGGCGCGTCTGTACCCGGGATCCTGGGCACCTGTAGAATTCATGGGCGCCGGAGCAAAGTGATTAAAGTTTTGTCTCAGGATGTAATTTCAAAACTAGGAATTCAGGAGACAGAATTGAATTTGAACTCAAATTCGGTTTAATTCTGAATCCTGACTTCTGAATTCTGACTACTTTTGAAATTGGCTCTCAGAGCATGAGTTGTCAAAATACGAAAATGACGGAGGTTTTTCATGTCCATATCTCGTCTGGGCCTTTTCCGTTTCCCGATCCCGCACGCGGGGTCGGCGAGTATTGCCGTTGCAGTTCTGTCCATGGCAATAAACACACTGTTTTCTGCGTCCGGCTTGGCTGCGGGGCAGTCAGTCGAGACTGCCGCCGTCTCGCGTGCCGGTGTGCCGGTCACCTACAATCTCCCTGCAGACGGGCCGTTGCCGAAAACCTATCGAGTGACATTGGCGATAGTTGAAAAGAACAATCCCTCTTGGATTGTCAGTCAGTTCGTTGCGGGCGGCGTCCGCACGGTTACGAATGAGAACCGGGGCAAGTTCACCGAGATCTGGGACGGATTGGATGACAACTTCATGCCGGTTCCGCCAGGGACCTACGGGGTAAAGGGGATCTTCATGCCTGCGCGGAAATGGGATATCACCGGAGAATACCACACGATGATCCCGAAGGTGGTGCTGGGGGCCGGTGACAGCTGGTTTCCCAAGCGTGAACAGGACACGAAATCCCCTTGGATCTACGGTGCCGGTGTCGGATACATGAAAGCCGTAGATGTCGCCCCTAACGGCAAGGCGGCATTCTACCACAACTACATCGAAAATTCGACTAATCCATTCCTTCTTGATCTGAATAAGCCGACAGGGTGGGATCAGGTGATTGCGAGCTACAATTCAGGAGGGACGGCCGGCGGCTGGTCTGTGGCAACCGACGGCGAAATGGTCTGGTGCACCTGCAAGGATTACGGTGACGATGGAGTATCTTTTGTCTATCGCGCCGACGGGAAAAAGTTCGGTGCCGGCAAGGCTGCATACCGGAGGGATGTATACGTGCCGAACGGCAGACCGTCGGATCTGGCGGCGTGGCGCGATCCCGCGACCGGAAGGCGATATCTGTATGTCGCGCAAGAGGCCGGGAAACTTCCTTCCTCCGCTGCAGCCCCCGGCGGCGGTGTAAAGACCGGCAAACCGGCAGGTAACGAGATTGTGACCCTTGACGGTGAGACCGCCCAGCCGCTTGGCGCGGTTGCGATTCCAAATCCCAAGGTGATCCAGGTGCTCGACGGCAAGGAGCTTGTGGCAATGCACGTTGATGATAAGGGGAACTGGGCGGTGAGCACGATTGCCCTTAAGGCGGGACTTCCGGACGGCGCATGGCGGAAGCTGTGCAGCGTTGCGGGGATCGGGAACCCCACCGGTTTCGCTATTGATTCACAGCGCAATATCTACATCAGCGACACCCGGGCCAACCAGGTTTACAAGCTTGACGTTCAGGGCAAAGTCGTGCGCCAATTCGGCCGTGCGACCGAACAGAAGCCCGGACACTACGATGAACAAGTATTCATGTCGCCCGGATGCCTGGCAATATGGAAGGATCAGCGTGGAGATGAACGATTGCTGGTCATCGAGCTGTCCGGACCCAACCGCGTAAGCGAGTGGACGCCCGACGGCAAACTCGTCCGGCAATGGTCCGCCGCCACCTTTGGCGCGGATAGCGGATACGCCATTGACCCCGAGATTCCGGAACATGTCTACGTCTCCACCTGCGAACCGCTTACCGGTTCCGGGCTGATCCGCTACAATGTCAATTATGAGGAGCGGACTTGGAAAGTGGACGCGGTATGGCCGGACGTGTGCTCCTCCGGCATGGACAGCAAGATATTTGGAAACTTTCCCGGAGGCGGCGCCCGACCGAAGATCATCAGTCACCACGGCCGCAAATACCTCGCCTTCGCCCGGACTCATTTTGACCGCTACGGCTATATCCTCTACAGGCAGGATGGAGACAATTGGGTGCCCTCGGCCGGCCTTATCCCGGTTGGCACAGGCAATCCGAAGGACAATACGCAGGTTCGTGTCTTCAAGCAATGGTTCTGGTGGAACGACGCCAACGGCGACGGCAAACTTCAGGAAGAGGAGTACAAGGGGCGTCCGGCAAATCTGCCTCCGGACCGCATGGGCTACTGGGGAAATACCTGGCTGGACGATCTATCCCTTACTTGGATGGGCGACGGCGATACCGTCCGGCGGATTGCGCCGTCCGGTTTCGACAAGCAGGGCAATCCGGTTTTTGACGGCAAGGACTGGAAGACTCTTTTAGTTGATACGGTGCTCCGCGCCCGGAAGGAAGGCAAGTCAACCTCCCTGTACGGAGGCAATGAACTCGCGAACAAGTATCCGGGCGATTGGCAATGCGTAGATGGCTCTATGGATGAGGGGTTCTATGTGAATGCCCGTGGAGGCATCTTCAATGCGAACTACGCTCCGCAGTACAAGATATCGCGCTACGTTCCTGACGGCAAAGGAGGTTTTGCGATGAAGTGGAGGGTGGGCCGGGCGGCCAACGGCCGACACCGCGGTTCCGCGCTCCCCGGCGAGATCTACGGGACCATCTTCATCACGAAGCCGATCAACGGCATTCTGGGACTGCAGGATTCAACCGCAGGACTCTACCATCTTTACACGGACGAGGGCATGTTCGTTGACACTCTGTTTTACGACGACCACCGTCTGCCACGCGACAAGGGTGGAGCGTATTCGCTTGGCGGGGAGAACTTCGGAGGAAACAACTTCCTCAACAGGAAGAACGGCAAAGTCTATGTGTCCATGACAAGCAATCAGCCTTGCACGCTATACGAGGTGGAGGGTTGGACCGCCACCGAGAATCCGGTGAGGCCGTTGCCGGTCGCGCAGTCGGAGGTGATCATAAATGCCTCTCAAATCGCTTCCCCGTCTGAATATGCCCTGACGGTGAGGGGGGGAGCCGCTGGCGCACGCGTGGCGATATTCAAGCCGGCGACCGGAGGTGGACCGGCACTTGACGGCTCTCTGACCGGCTGGGAAAGCGCCGAACCGATCCGTTTTCAAGCTGATGAAAAACAACAGGTTGAGGTGCGCGGCATGCATGATCCAAGCAATGTCTATTTGCGCTGGCAGGTACGGTTTGGTCGTCCGCTAATCCAAAAGCCGCTGCAGCCGGCGGAACGGATTTTCACCCATGACCGGGAATCCGATACGCTCAGCTTCTACATCCAGGGTAATCCGGAGGCCAAATCCGGCGGTTCCGCCGAGGGAAGACCTGGTGATGTCCGCATCGTATTCGGTCTTTTCGACGATGCCGGAAAATTGAAACCTGTGGCCCTGGGCATGTACCCGAAATGGCTGGGCGGCGGCAAACCCGCTCCGATCACTTACGGTTCGGCGGTGGGGTCCGCTCCATTTGAACACGTAGCCGTCCTCAAAACAGTGCAGATGGGACACAGGATCGACGCTGATCAGCAGGGCTTCGTGCTGGCGGCGGCTCTTCCCAGGGATGTGATACCGCGGCTGCCCGAGGTCAAAGACGAATTGCGCACAATGGGGAATTTCGAGGCGACGTTTGCAGGGCACAACAAATTCTGGTGGGCCAACAGCGATGGATCAGTCTCGACGGAAACATTGGATGAACCCACCGAGGCGAGACTTTATCCGGGATCCTGGGCGCCACTGCTGTTTGCCGGCCTGAAAGACGGACAGGTGTTGAGGGACTGGCAGATAATTGGCCCCTTCGGCTTCAAGGGAGTATCCGAATTAGATTCCCACCATGACAGGTTGAATATCCTCAAGATCCTCTCCCCGGCCGTCTTCC
>JBAZRS010000016.1:12278-20582 GCA_041662825.1 Victivallales bacterium
TTCCCCCCTGAAAACAAGATTGACCTTGCCGCCGTTTATGAAGGTGATATTACAACTATTCGCGACCTCGATAAACAGCGCCAGGAACGCGGCAAGTACAAATCCTATGAGCGCGCCTGTCAGGTCAAATGGGTCCGTTCCTCATTGACTGGAAACGGCGAGTTGCGATTTTGGGAAATACTTACAAAGAGACCTGACATAGGACTCTCCTATGACATGGTCTTCTATGCCGCAACATGGATTTACACACCGGAACCTGCGGAAACTAAAATCATGGCGGATGGGCCAAAAGGAGGTCACTATGGCATTCGCGGCTGGCTGAACGGCAAAAGACTGCCGTCAACCGGCAAGGATGCCGAATGCAGGGAAATGGTCGACAAGGATCGGACGGTCAAACTAGACGCCGGCTGGAACACGCTGTTGCTGCGATACAACCATATCTACGGGGCCGGAGCCATGACAGTGCGTCTCGACGCTCCTCCGGAAACATTGTGGAAATTGAAAGTCGCAGGATCCCCGCCTCTAACAAAATAATTTCGCCTGTTGTAAATTTAAAATCAGGCCATCACACTTCCGTTGAGGAGGGTTATCGGCACAAGCATGACTGTCGGCCTGCCTTCGATTGTGATCTCGAGAGCGGCCCTGTTCATGGATCTGGCCAGTTTTCCGGACGACAGCTCAAAGTCAATGCAAAGCGGTTTTCCGCCGATATGGCAGGGGATGCTAAGGGCATAGGCGTCTGCAGAAGGCGACACTGTCCATCCCTCCGGCAGATACCAGTGGAACGAAAGATTCGACTGGAAACTGTGCGCGTGAGTCATTTTGACTGTGATTTTCTTAGGGATTCCGGGCTTTATGACTGGGGAGTCCCCGTAATCGATGAAAACCGTGAAGAGATCAAAGTCGAATGCCGGCATCCTCATTCTTCCAATAAGATCTTTTCCATTGTCCT
The DNA here is from genome assembly GCA_041662825.1 of Victivallales bacterium. Classification (GTDB taxonomy): domain Bacteria; phylum Verrucomicrobiota; class Lentisphaeria; order Victivallales; family GWF2-50-93; genus GWF2-50-93. The sequence continues at coordinate 13,231 of JBAZRS010000016.1, forward strand.
TGCATTTCAACGAGGATATTTTCAGATCGGAAAGGTCTGTGGCTTCAATATTGCACAGAATCTCCGACTTGTTGATCAGGAGATTCTGCTTTGCTAGCTTCACTGTCCTGTCGGTGAGGTCGTCGACCGTCTTCGGGATTGACCAGCCGATGTCGCCGAGATTCAGGACTATTGTAAGGATGCCTCTCCCTATGGGATCGATCCATTTCTGCGGAATGGCCTTCGCCCCGTGTATGATTCCCCAAACTGATCCGGCGGTTGCGGCAGTACAGTCCGTATCTTCGCCGCAGTTCACCGCTATGCACTGGACCTTCCCGAAATCATCTCCCCCGTATAGGAGCCCGACCAGGGTCAGCGCGATATTTGATGGTACGTCATAACCTGCCACCCCCTCGTGGAACCCTTTCCTCCTATCTTCTTCACTGACGTGGAAAGTGATGTATCCGCCGCGATGCAGTTTTAGGATTTCCTCGCGCGTTTCAAGCCAGGTTTTTCCCGACTTGAAGCATTTCAGGGTTGTGTTGACGGCCTTTGCCACACCGCAGTCGGAAGGGATGTATGAGAGCCCGATTTCTATGATCTTTTCCAGGTCCTTTTCCACAAAGGCTGCGCTTTCCATGGCAGCCATGAATATTTCCGCATAGGACCCTTCACCGTCGCCGTGGTCGAGTATGGCGTCTCTGCAGGCGAGGTTTACGGCAACCTGCGGCAGCCCGGGGGAAATGCACGCCCATATTTCAGAGCGGATATAGGCGCCGCAACTGTGTTTGTATGCATTCCCGAAAGTTCCGGAGAGGGGCGGCTGGAGTCCGGACCGCATGTTAATTTTTCCCGTGCCGTATTCTGCCCAGTGCGGAGTCACATAGCTGCACCAGTATTCGGCAAGAGTGTTCGCAGAAAGCCCTATGCCCTGACGTTCCATGGCCGCAAGCCAGAGCAGCTGGATGTCGAGATCGTCGTTCGGAAGGGGATTGCCGTTGAGTTCCTGTACATAGAATTCGACATTGTTCACCTGCCGCCTCCATTCGAAGGGTGCGCCCAGTGTCCCTCCTATGTTCTTCCCGATCCAGCAGCCGAGCACCTTGTCGCGATATTCCTTTTCGTTCATTCGCATGGCAATACTCCTTGATATTTTTATCTATGTCATTAATTTGCCATAAACATAAAGACAATACTTGCATGAAAACGGCAAATAATTGCACAAAAACGTCAAACATATGTAAAATATGAAAATTAATAGAAAAGTCAGTGCAAAGGATTCAGTGAAGTGGCTTGAAAACATCTGTTTTCGGGGAACCGACGCTCCTGTGCTTGTCATGCGGGTCGATCCCCAGTGCGATATCGAGATGCACATGCATGATTTCACGGAGCTTATCCTGATCCTGGATGGAGCCGGGGTACATGAATTTGAAGGTGAAAGATCCAAAATTAAGGCAGGCGACTGTTTCCTTGTTGAACCTGGAATGCGGCATTCCTACAGTGCCTGCAATGGGTTGAACCTCGTCAATCTGCTTGTAAGATCATCGTTCATTGAAAAATTCAGGCCTGTGCTCATGGAACATCCGGGATACTTTTCCATCCTCGTCAAATCACACAATGAAAAATGCAGGCTGCAGCAAAAACAATCCTTGTCTCAGGAGGAGCTTGACGCCTGCATGAGAGTAGTCGACGAGATTGAACGTGAGCACAGGGAGATGAAAAGCGGGCATACGGCGATGATGACGGGGCTTACGCTTGAGCTTTTCGTGATGGTTTCCCGTTTCCTGCAGCGGTCCGGCAAGCAGAAGGGAGACAGGAGGAGCCCTTGGCTGTCAAAAGTCCTGGACTACCTGGAAATCCATTTTGCCGAGGATATCCCAATGGAGCGTTTACGGAAAATGGCCGGCATGTCCGAACGCTCCTTCCAGAGGCATTTCCAGAAAATGACCGGCCTTACTCCGTTAAGATACATCCTGCACCTGCGCATAGCCCGGGCGTGCAGACTTCTCCGTGAGGAAAACAAGAATGTATATGAGACGGCATCGATGTGCGGAATAGAGAACTGCAGCTATTTCTGCCGCCTGTTCAAAAGCATTACCGGACATTCACCGGGGAAATATGCGGAACGTTATCCGGACTGACCGGATATTATTTGATTTTGAAAGCCTTGGCGAGGTCGATTTTCGATTCGACATCCAGGGCGATAAGGGTTTTTGTATGGGTTATGCCGTCAACCTGGTGGGGCATTTTGTCAACAACTATTTCAGTGAGCTGTTTGCTGTCGCTGACGCGGACAACTGCCGCGAGGTCATATTCGCCTGCGACCGTATAGACTTCCGTGACTCCCTTTATGTTCAGGACGTCTTCTGTCACCTGCTTGAGTTTCGGGCGCTGAACATTGATCAGGACGATTGCTGTTACCATAGTTTCTGCCTTTCTTTTTCTTTATTTACAGTATCCGTTTATGTTTGATTTAAATCTAACGCAAAGCGGCTGAGACACAAAGGAATTTAAGAAATATTTCAAATTTTCATAAAATATCGGGGTATATGTTGCAAGAGTATGGAAAAGCGATATATTAACCGGCTTTTCTCTATGGGGAGCTATGCATTGTCTTTAAAATGCGTTCCCGTGGCTTATCATATTTATAAAACTGAAAAATAACAGGAGACCTGAAGATGTATGCGATAATTGCGACTAGCGGAAGACAGTACAGAGTCAATAAGAATGACATCATCGATGTTGACCTCATGACTGAAAAAGAAGGCGAAACCGTCATATTCAAGGAAGTCCTCGCCGCAGGAGAAGGCAAGGACATACAGCTCGGCACTCCGACCGTAAAAGGCGTGAAAGTCACCGGTGAAATCATCAAGCATTTCCGTGGCCCCAAGCTTATCGCCTTCAAGATCAAGCGCCGTAAAGGCTACAGGAAAACAAAAGGCCACCGTTCTGAGCTGACCAGGGTCAAGATCACCTCAATAGAAGCATAATAAAAATTTCAGGGAAATTTTTATATGAAGTACGACAGGAACAAGGCGCTCCTTCAGACTGAGATGGAGGGATTTCCCCAGCCGCGCCGCGGAAAGGTCCGCGACATTTACGACATGGGCGACTCCCTTCTCTTCATAGCATCCGACCGCATCAGCGCCTTTGATGTCGTAATGCCGAACGGAATCCCGGACAAGGGCAAAGTCCTCACCGGGCTTTCGCTTTTCTGGTTCGACCTCATGAAATGGATGCCGAACCACCTGATCACCGCCGAGGTTTCAAAATATCCCGAGAAACTCAGGAAATATTCGGAGGATCTCCAGGGCCGTTCGATGCTCGTGAAGAAGGCCAAGCCCCTCGCAATAGAATGCATCGTCCGCGGATACATCACCGGAAGCGGCTGGAAGGATTACCAGAAAACCGGTACCGTTTGCGGCATCCCCCTTCGCAAGGGATATAAGCAGGCTGAAAAACTCGATGAAGCCCTTTTCACACCGTCGACAAAGGCCGAGCTCGGGACTCACGATGAAAACATCAGCATTGAACAAGCCAGGGAAATAGTCGGTGCGAAACTCGCGGACAAGGCGAAAGAGCTTTCCATAAAGGCGTACAACACCGCCGCAGACTTCGCGAAAACCAAGGGCATCATCCTTGCCGACACAAAATTCGAATTCGGCGTTTTAAACGATGAACTCATACTTATTGATGAAGTGCTTACACCTGATTCAAGCCGTTTCTGGCCTGCAGACCAGTACATCCTCGGGGGAAGCCCGCCGAGCCTGGACAAACAGTTTGTCAGAGACTACCTTGAAAGTCTTAACTGGGACAAGACTCCTCCGGCTCCCGATCTTCCTGACGGCATAGTCATGAAGACCCGCGACAAATACCTTGACGCCTGCAGAAGGATTACAGGCAAAAGCCTCTGATCCGGGCTCCGCCCGCAACCCAAATTCGAAATACGAATATCGAAATCCGAAACAATAACATAGAAATTCTAAATGTTTAATTTCCCGAATTTGTTTCGAGTTTCGTGCTTCGATATTCGAATTTCAGATACCACAAGTTAAATAAAAACTATATGAAATATTAAGAAGAGGTGTATGCAAATGATGTCAAATCTTACAAAGAACAAGAGTCTTCTGTCATTTGTTGAAGACGCGGTCAAGCTCTGCAAGCCCACAAAGGTCCACTGGTGCGACGGTTCGGAGGAGGAATACAATACGTTCTGCGAAACGCTCGTGAAACACGGCACGTTTACAAAGCTGAATGAAAAGCTCAGGCCGGGCTGTTATCTGGCGCGCTCCCATGCAAGCGATGTCGCCCGTGTCGAAGACCGCACTTACATCTGCACTTCCAAGCAGGAGGATGCCGGCCCGTCAAACAACTGGGCCGACCCTGTCGAGATGAAGGAGAAGGTCAGGGGACTTTTCAAAGGCTGCATGGAAGGACGCACAATGTATGTGATTCCCTTCTCCATGGGCCCACTCGATTCCCCGGTCGCCAAAATCGGGATTGAAATAACTGATTCCTTATATGTTGCAGTTAACATGAGAATCATGACCCGCATGGGCAAAAAAGTACTTGACATCCTGGGCGACAGGCCGGATTTCATCCCGTGCATGCATTCGGTGGGCGCCCCTTTGAAATCCGGAGAGAAGGATGTTCCATGGCCCTGCGAGCCGGATCCCGCAAAAAAATATATCGTCCACTTCACCGAGGAACCCTCCATCTGGTCATACGGCTCAGGATACGGCGGAAATGCGCTGCTCGGCAAGAAATGCCTGGCCCTCCGCATAGCCTCAGTCGTCGCCAAAAAGGAAGGATGGCTTGCAGAACACATGCTGATCCTTTCCCTCACTTCGCCCAAAGGCAAGAAATATTATATAACTGCGGCCTTCCCGAGCGCCTGCGGGAAAACCAATCTCGCAATGATGCAGCCCGCTCTTCCCGGATGGTCGGTAAAATGTATCGGAGATGACATCGCCTGGATGAGGATAGGCAAAGGCGGAAAACTCTATGCCGTCAATCCGGAAACAGGATTCTTCGGAGTGGCGCCGGGTACTTCCATGAAATCCAATCCCAATGCAATGCTGTCAATCACGAAAAATACTATTTTCACAAACGTAGCCCTCACACCCGAAGGCGATGTCTGGTGGGAGGACATGGGCGTTCCCGCTCCTGCAAAAGCCATCGACTGGGAAGGCAAGCACTGGACTCCGGACTGCGGGCGCAAAGCCGCCCATTCGAACTCACGTTTCACCGCCCCGGCCTCGCAGTGCCCTGTGATTGATCCCGACTGGGAGAAATCGGAAGGCGTTCCAATTTCCGCAATACTCGTAGGCGGGCGCCGCCCGTCCACAATTCCCCTTGTGAACGAGGCGTTAAACTGGGAACACGGTGTTTTCATGGGCTCTTCAGCAGGTTCGGAAACCACAAGCGCCGCACTGGGGAAAGCGGGCGTCCTGCGCCGCGACCCGTTTGCAATGCTGCCCTTCTGCGGATACCACATGGGAGATTACCTCGCCCACTGGCTCTCAATGACCGACCGCACCGACCGCGCAAACCTTCCGAAAATATTCTTCGTCAACTGGTTCAGGAAGAACGCCGAGGGCAAATTCCTCTGGCCGGGCTACGGAGACAACAGCCGCGTCCTCAAGTGGATCTGCGACCGGATAGAGGCGAATATCAAGGCGGTTCCGACTCCCATTGGAAATCTCCCGAAACTCGAAGATCTGGACACTGCCGGCCTCGACATCTGCTGCAACGACATGAAGGAGCTCCTTTCCGTTGACAAGGAAGGCTGGAAAAACGAACTTGCCGACATCTCCCAGTACTATGAGAAGTTCGGCGACAGGCTTCCCGGAGCTCTGAAAAAAGAGCTTGAAGCCCTGCGTTCCAGGCTGGAGAAGATCTGAGGCTGCGTCTCTAGCATTAAAAAAATTAACATTGAACACTCAATATCGAACTTCCAACTTCGAATGAATTGTATTTTAAATTCGACCTGTCCGCCATAGCTTCTTAGCGACGGCGGATGTTCAAAGTTGGATGTTGGATGTTGGATGTTGGATGTTCAAATTGGGTAGTCAATTACGAACAACAGCCCTACAATAGTCCGTCTCGGCAGGATCGATTCCACGAACCGCTATGCGCTTGCGAATTTCGCAGAATTGGCGGATGCGGCGCTGATCCTTGCAAACGAGCAGACTTCCGGACACGGTCGCCGGGGAAGGAAATGGCTTTCACCACCCGGCAATATTTACGCCAGCTTCATAGTGAAAAAAGCTTTGCTCCCAGCCCAGCTCACTTTTATTGGAGCCCTCTCCTCCCTTCAAACGCTCAGGGAGTATGCCCCCGCCCTCCAATTCTGGGTGAAATGGCCTAACGATGTATATGTGAAATCACAGAAAATAGCGGGAGTACTGTCTGAAATCCACAGTCCGGAAAAATCAAACAAAACGGACGGCGCAGTTATCGGAATGGGGATAAACCTGAATACGGACAAGGAGTTCTTTGCCGTGGAAAAAGTTCCCGGCACTTCAATTTTTGCGGAAATTGCAAAAATTGTTGACATTGAAAAATTTACCGGGACGCTTTTAGACAATCTTAAGAACTTATATCACGAATCCCTTATAAATTCCGCAGGGATTTATGAGTTGTGGAAAAAGGAGAACATCCTCATCGGAAAAGAAATTGAAATAATCCAGGAGTCCGGAGATAATGTAAAAGGCATTTTCAAAGACATAGACAGTAACGGCTCCTTAATCCTGCAACTTCCCGACGGCAGCGCCCAGAATTTCCACAGCGGCGAAGTGTCGGTGAAAATCTGATGTTTTGTATCAGATTCATTTTGCTTAAAAGATAATTGGAGGTGAAGTATAAACAAGTATGCTAAGGAAAAAATACATGTTCCCCATATCAATTCTCATATTTTCCCATATGTGGAATTTACGAATTCACGGACAGCGGCCACTGCCTGTGCTTCTAGAGTTTCATCTCCGTTAAGAAATAAAGAATACAAGCGGGGTCCGCTTTCACCAATATCACGGAAATGCTTTTTCATTATATCAAGCGCATGCTGGAATGCTGGCAGCCTTCGTTCTGAATCTGTGGCCAATTTGCCTACCGTCTCTGCTCCTCCTTGCGAATTTCGTAACACATAAATCAGGTCATATGCGTCTTTCCCTTCACGGCGCTTGTCAAAAGCCAGAGCTTTCAAAACAACAAATGGCACAGGTCGGCATACCCTGACTTTTTCAGTTGTCTTCCCCCGCCCGCCTAAAAGCTCTCCTCGGATTTCTATGATCTTGGGATTATCCAGGGCCATACCAAGCCCTTCCACCTGAATTGCCGTCAGTTCATTCTGAACTTGTCGCATCAGAGATTCG
>JBAZRS010000017.1:0-20100 GCA_041662825.1 Victivallales bacterium
GCGCCACTCGTAGCCGAGGACGGAACGCGTCAGGGTGCAATCCTTCTTGAAGTTGTTGATTTGCGTATAGAGAGAGGCGGTCGGGCCGCCCTCCAATCCCATGGGGCCCCAGCCGGTTGCGGTACCGGTCTGGTAACGCGCCCATTCGGTGAAGATTCCGACCATATCCACCAGCGGTGTAGGTGCGATGGGGCCGAAGCCGCTCCAGGGATTCATGTGCGAAACGCCCGGCGCCATGATGCCGCGGCTGATGCTGCGGCCGCGCCAGACATTGTCGTCGCACATTTCCAGCATCGGGGTCTGGCAAAGGTTGTCAGCCTGGGTACCGGCACTGGTCGTGAAAGTCGGTCTCAGCTCTCCCCAGCCGATCAGAGGCAGTTTTGCGGCCTCTCCCATGCCATCCCAGGTCTGCCCCGGCTCCGGCACCAGCGGGATGCTAGTGAAACGGGACCAGCCCGGACCGCGGAACAGCCTCATGGGGCCGTCGTTGACATGGTCCGAGCAAAAGACGGCCGCAGGTGCGCCGTCATTCCAGCCTCTCAGCGGATATGAAATCGCCTTGCCCCCTTTAATGTCAGTGGCGACAACGCTCATGTTCCGGTACAGGCTTCCGCTGAGGAAAAGACGAGTTGTGAATTCCTTTTCACCGTTTGGAAGGAAGCGGCGGAAGAGTCTTGTGCCGTCGTAAACATTTATTTCCTTAAGGCCGATGTCGGAGGATATTTGCAGGAATGGCGTGACCAGCATGCGGTTGGCTACGAAGCGTTCACCGGCATATGCGCCTGTACGGTACACCCCGTGCGGCCAGTGCCGGATCAGCGGACCTGAACTTGGGAAGACATTCCATGATCCGTAGGGGTGGTTCCAGCGGAGGGCATCGCTCCAGAGCCGCTCAACGGAATAGGCTCCGGCATAGGTGACGCCCTGCTGACTATCAACTGCCGCCGCCATGGCCGCCGGAGAGTCCACCAGATTGATTGCGACCGGTGATCCGGGCAGGGTTCCGGCATTTGTCAGAAGGTATTGGTCGCTTACATCCTCCACCAGTTTGCCGTTATCGTAATACACGATCCCGGCCATGCTGAAGAGGCGCAAATCGTGGAGCGCCAAGCCTCCCGTTTTCATCGGGCCGGTGAAATCGAAATAACCGATGGAGTTTATGTCATTGCGCAATGATTCGAAAACAAAGTCGATGAACTTGCTGGGTGCGAACTTCCCATCCTTGTCCTGCGGCTGAAGCATGAGGGTTTTCTTGTCCGCAGACAGGTATTTGTCGTGGATGAAAAGAGGATCAGCCCCGAAGAGGAATATCTGGTTGCCCAGGTTGGTCTTGGCGCGATATCCTGAGATCAGCAGCAGATCTTTGCCGCTGTTCGCTTTGCAGTCCGCAGTAAGTTTTGCCAGCTTTTCCGGTGTCAGCTGCGCCATGTCTTCGAGAAAGATTATGAAGGACAGCCCCTTCTGTCTGGCTGTGGCCGCGTAGTCGGCAACCGTACCCTGTCCGCCGGAATAGGAGCTGCGCGGTCCCACCACGCCCTTGAAAATTTTGACTTCAGGCGGTGCCAGGTCCGGATTGAGATCCGTCTTCCGGGCGGCGCCGAGATAATGCTTGTAATTCGGGTTGTCGGTCTTCTCCAGTCCTCTTGCCCAGCGGTCCGGCGGCATTTTCGCGCCGCCTAGCTGGTCGGAAGCCAGGCTCGGGGCTGCCAGCCAGCGGAACGTGTTGACGAGAAGCTTGCCGAAGTCCGACGGTTTATTGTTCAGCCCTTTGTCCAGCATGGCCCCGCTGTGAATCCAGGAGGTGCCGGAACTGATATGGAATATGGGGCTGGCATGAAAGAGCGCCAGCCTTCCGGGATTGAGATCGCGGATCGCAAATAACGGCGGTGCCGCCACTCCTTCATCCCTCACAAAAGGTGCATCGAAATACGGTACGCCCGGCTTTTTCTCAGGTAAGGGAATCGGCATGCTTCGGCTGGAGCGCGGACCTCGCAATACGACTGTCCACGTCTTGTCCACCTCTATCGGGCCCGTCATATACGTCCATGCGCCACCCTGGTGAAACCATACTCCTTTTACGCCTTCGGATACCGGACTTGGCGATACGTTGTCAGTGAAATAGAAGGGAATATGCATGCGCGGATGCTCGACAATCTGGTCTGGCGGAATTGTCACAGTTTCTAACGGGCGTTTCGCTCCCCAGCGCTGGAGCGCCTTCTGCGTCACATTGTATTGTCCGGGACTGTTTCCATGTTGAACAAGGTTAAGCATCACCCCGCCGCCAGCTTTAAGAAATTGATCCATCAAAGCCAGTGTCGCATCCAGATTAGGGCCTGAGGCTGGACCGCCTCCGGGATTGAGCTTTACCGTACCTTCATCAGGAAAATCCTCCATGAGCAGGACGTTGTATTGCTTTATGCGTTCCCAATTCAGGTCTTTGTGCGAGATCGCGTCCACCTCGAACCCGGCCGCCTGCAATTGCTTCATGTACGCGAGATCCATCTCGGCGCCCCAGTTGTCGATGAGGATCGCCGGACGCTTGGACGGCGGTGACTGGGCGGGAGCCTGCCCCTGGACGGGAACGGCAAATGGTAGGGTAAGGTTGGCGGCAAACGCCGCCATAAGACAGGCTTTCTTGAACAGAATCATGGGATTATTCCTTTCCTGATTTCGATTGCTACCGACTGCAATCGACTGCACCCGATTGCAGTCGACTGCTATTGAGTACGCTTTACCAGTTTACGAGCACCGCCGCTCCTGCCGGGACGGTCACTGTCTGCGGCTTGGCCGAGAGCAATGCCTCAAACCCGGCACCGGGCTTGAGCGTCGCCGTGACGGCCTTGTCAGTCGGATTGAGAAGATCCAGACGCCATTTTCCGGTCGCCTTGCCTTCTGCATCCGTAACCTGGGTCGCGAAAATCCGGAGTTCCGGCTGTTCGCAGGTGACAAGGTTTCCTATGACAATATCAAGGTTTTTCAGTGAAGCGTCAGTCTGCGCATAGACCACGCCGTCTGCCGAACCGAGTTGGCGGAAGATCCCGCTCTTCGGCTCGAAATAGCCGCAGGTCCAGTTAGAGTTGATCCCCTTTACTGTGAAGGGAGTGCTGTTGACTTTGAGCGGCTGAGCTGCGATTGCGAATTTCGCAACGCCGCCGTCCGCCTCAACTGTGGCGCCGACAAAATTATCCAGCAACTTTCCTTTCAATACCTTGAGCCATGAGATGTCCGGTTTGAGCGGATTTTCCAATGCCTGGGCGACAGTTTCGAAACGCCACTGGTATTTTGTTCCCGCCTTTACAGTGGCATCGGTGCTTCGCGGTGCGATACGCAGATTGGCCTGCAGGCAGTCCTGCTTGTTTGCGTCTTTTGCGGCAACCACTTGGAAAGCATACCCTAGCGATTGTCCTTTTACGCGGACAGTGAAGCTGTCACCATATATGATGACTATTGCGGAGCCGTCCGGCAGGTCGCCTACAGTGCGGCCGCCTTTTTTTACGAGTTCCGCAAGATCGCCTTCCTCAATTTTTCCGTCTGGACGGAAAACTTTATATTTAACAGGCTTGTTCAGGGGAACGCTGACTTCCCATACGACTTGACTTAGGCCGGGAATGAAGCCGAAGTCCTTGACAGGTGTCAGATCCTTGAGTGTTTCACCGGTGAGTTCCTGCATGCCGTAGTAGGCGTACTTCGGTTTTTCATCGCCCGGGCTGTAAGGGTATCCGTCCCAGTAAATGCCGGTTTCACCGGGGTGCATGTATTTCCTGCCATGCGACTGATACCACTCCTGGCGGACGGAGCTGTGACGGACATCGTCGCGAAGTGCAGGTTCCGACCAGTTGTGCCAGGGATTGCTCATATAGGTCATGAGTTTCGGGAAGTAGCGTTCGCTGCCCGAACGTTCCAGCCATGCGTCCGGACTGACAAGATCCAGTTGGAAACGGCGCGACTCGTATCCCGTACCGGCGATGGTTTTCGGGTAGGCGGCGGCAACTGTCTTCTGTGACGGTTCCATTTTCAGATAGCCTTCGGTCCAGGCGTTTCCGTGTCCCGGCTCGGAGCCTTTTCCGAGCGGCGCGTTGATGTGGTCGCCGCAATAGTTGTAAAGCTGCTGCTGCTGCTCCGTCCAGATCTCCATCGTCAGGGCGCGATGACCTTTGACATCCTTGGCAAAGGCGATCAGGTGGCGGTTGCGGTCCTGGGGAACTGTCAGCTCGGTTGAAAATTCTTTCTTGCCTTTGACATCGAAGCGGCAGAGCACAGTCTGTCCATCGTAGAGGATCACTTCGTCCAGCGGTTCCTGGCTGGAAACGTCCAGACGAACCGGCAGGCTGGCATAGCTAGGCATGAACCAGTCTTTTGCCTCTACGGAGGCATAGCGTTCTATCCAGTAACGAGGATATTCAACTCCCTTCCAAGTGTAGCCGCCGCGGAAACGGAGGCTGACCAATGGGCCTTCCGTAACCGCCGGGCCGAACCAGCCGCGGTAGCCGCCGAAGCCCTTGTTCCAGTCCTCGCCCTGGCTGCCGACATGCAGATCCACCTGCGCCAGTCCGGCGGGCTGTTGCGGATAGCGCGGATCGTGGGCGCCATTGACGACCAGAAGCGGACGACCGCTTAATACGATGCCTTTTAGCTGCTCGGGGCGGGTCATGAAGTTGATTCCGACCGGTGCGGCACTGACATTCGCAGGCATCTGTTCCAGATATTTGTCGATTGCGTCGTCCAGCACCTTGCCGTCGGCATCACGCGCCAGCACGGAAAGCAGACCGTAGAGCTTGTAGTCCCAGTAAGGCGTGATGTTGTCTTTGTGCTGCATGAACCCGACCGTGGTGTTCACGTTGAAGTCCATGTCGAACGGACCCTGGCTCATCTGCTCGTGCACGCTGATCTCGTTGTCCTTTGTGAGGTAGCGCTGGAGCGGCCAGGGGAGTGTGCCGCGCCCGTCCACGACAAAACAGCGGTTGATCCCGCCAGTGGCGATTTTTATCTTGTAAACCATTCCCGGATAACAGCGGAAATCACCGGCGCTGGCCGCCTTGCAGTCCTTCTTCAACTTCCCCCATTTTTCAGCGTCCATCTTCCCCATGTCCTCCAGGAATACGAGGAAACTCAGACCTTCGGCTTTGGCTGCCGCGACCCAGTCGGCAACCGTCCCGGCACCGCCCGAATACGCCGTCTGGGCGCCCATGACACCGCGCAGCCACGGGCCGGGAGTCACGAATTTCTTCGGTCCCCAGTTGATGGGGGCGGTGTCGCCCTGCGAGTCGGGCGGGAATAAACCGGCCTGCCAGCCGATCACGCCGGACTTGAGCGAAGGCTCTGCGGTCCAACGGAGGCTGTTCTCCAGGAGTTTATCGAAATTGCTCGGAATGTCTCCGATTCCCTTGCGGTAGGCGACCTCATCCCATTTGTCGAAGTGCGGAGCGTAAACGTAAAGCAAAGGATTAAGGCCTATGGCGACCATGCGCCCGTTGCCTATCTTGCGGGTGGCGACCAGTGTCCAGGCGCCGGCCTTGCCGTCGAGTTCGGGCTTTATGTTTTCCTCCCGCACTTCAGCGCCCTTGAAGTATTTGACAGCGGAGGTCGGCCGTGTCTGAATTACCGGAGTCCAATTGGCGTCTATGAGCAGAGGGTTCGCTGAAGGCAGGCAATATCCACCCCAGCCCTGGCTGTACCAGATCGCCTTTACACCGGCGCTTATAGGGGAGGGAAGCACTTTGTCTGCGGGCGCGAATTTCTGTCCGTACAGGTATTTCGGGCGAGGCGCATCCTTCTCGTTGGCCGGATCTATCACTGCCATGTGTACCAGATCCAGTCCGTATTTGCCGAACCAGTTTTTCGCCGCCATGCACATGCCGGAACCGTCGTTGAAAAAGGTGATTACGCCGCCGCCCCAGCGCATGTATTCGTCCAGCATGTCCTCCATCTTCCAGATCCAGGGCGCATGATGTTCGGCATTTCCCAGCGACAGCAATACAACTGTATTGAAGCGGCGCATGCGATCCAAGGTGAGCCCGTTCCAGGTGCTGTGGTCAACTATGTAGCCTTTTTCCGAAAGCTCCTTTGCCAGCGCAGGTTCCACATAACCCAAAGGAGAACCGATGAAGAGCACTGCCGGCTTGTCGTCCTTGGGGCGTTTGACCCTCCACGCCTCGTCGTTTCCAGTGAGTGCGGTAGTTGCCGACAGAAGCAGCGCGGTCAATCCCAGAAGTGTAAACCTTCTCAATACGCTTGTGAGCATTGTCATTCCATATTCTCCTGTTTTTAATTTTTCATTTTAACAATATGATTAAGTCTATTTTGTACGTCGCGCCATCCACGGGTTTCCGTTCGTAAATCCGGTCGGATTCGCCGGACTGAATCCGGCCCAAGCTCCCCGGTAGGCAAGCGGTGCCTTAATTGGTTCGACATGCCCGTCTGCATATAGCATATCCATAGATAATTTATGTGGGTATCTGGTGCAACGGATCCCGACCGAATATGCCGGAATTGAGCCTGCTCCGTCATTATTCCAGGACTCGGTCCTGTAATAATGCCCCTCAAATACCGCATATAATGCACTCGGAGCGCTCATGGCCGAGACTTTCGATCCAAAAGTCATGTTGTCGCCTACGGAAATAGTTTCATTGTTCCATCCGTTAGCCTGATAACTGTTGCTTATTTCACCCTGGCCTGCCCCGCACATGTATTGCTGAAAAGTATTTTCAGGACAATTGAAACATTTCAGATCAGGGGGGACGGTGCCGGCTCCACTTTTTGTGACATTCAAATCTGCAGCAAACAACTGACCCCATGTACCCCTGGAACTGATAACGCTTGGATACCAGTCATTGCCATCGTCGGCATAATTTAAAAGCATGAGTCCTATCTGTTTCATATTGCTGACACACAGTGACTGCTTTGCGGTTTTTTTCGCCATGCCCAGAGCGGGCAGCAGCATTCCTGCAAGAATTGCGATGATCGCAATGACCACCAGGAGCTCTATCAGGGTAAACCCTGATGAGCGCTTCGCTCTTCGAGCTACGCCTTGGCAAGCCAGGAGTTCTATGAGTGTAAATCCTTTGAGTGCAAGGGGTTTGCAATTAGGATTTAATTCCACTCCGTACCGATGTTTTAGAGTTCTCATTTCCATTTCAACACCTCCTGCTTTATTTAAGCTTTATTGCGAAATAAGCATTCCAGTAGCGCGTCCGCCTAGGCGGATGACCCGAGAGTCGCGGGTCAATAGACCCGCGCTACTTTAATCAAGACACGCTAACGCTGTGAACACCAACTTAAAACACCAAGACACAACTGAAGTTGTGAACTCCAACATTTTCGATTTGAGGCACTCTACCGGTTTCTACTTTCTAAATTCTATCCGTCTTCGCCTGAGAGGCTACGCCGGACATGCTTTCTTCTTACTGAATTACTGATTACTGATAATTCCCCAACTTCCGCACTTTCGAACTCTAGAACTTTCGCACTCCAGAACTTCCCCTCACGGTCCCCTTCCTCACATGCACCGGCATGATCAGTTTCCTCATCTTCCCCGATTCCGGGGATGTGACTGCGTCAATCGCATCAAGGATTATTTTTTCACGGTTGAACGAAAGGATATCCGTCGAGGGGGTGTTGCTGCTCATCACGTCAATTGAAATCACTCCAATTTGATCCGGCACGGATCTTTTCTGTCTGCGCAGTTCCCCGAGTAGGGCTGTCCCGTATTCACCGGTAGTGGAGATGACGGCGGCGCCATCGGGAAGCGATTTGACGAGGTTCTCCATCTTCTTTTCAATATCCACATCGGTGGGCATTTCAAGATGCATGTTCTTTTCGTCAAAGCCGCCGATATTCTCCTCGCACGCCGATTTCACGCCGTCCAGGATCATCTCGAGGTAAGGCTGCCTGTTCTTCCGGTTTGCATATTGGTAGAGCGCGTAGATGGGTGAATACCCGGCGATCAGGAGGTTTGTAACGGCCATGCGTCCGGCCCGGCGGAAATCCGGAAGGATGTATTCCTGCTCCGGCGGCTCCATGCTGAAATGCTCAATGTGGATGACCCGGGTTCCGTTGTATTCTATTTCCCTGAGAACAGCGTCATTGCCCGGCTTGATCGGCGAGCAGAATGCGATGAGTCCCTGGTGTCTGTCTTCCATCACCCTCCTGAGAAACGCCCTTTCGGCCTTGATGTCCCAGCTGTGGCTGCACTGCGAATACACTCCCATGGAAAATCCGCGTTTAAGGATTTCGCGCTGGATGGTTGTGATGTTTTTGTCATCGTACATGTACATTACTGATACGACCTTCGACATCCGGTTTTTTATCTCGGATTTCCTGACGTAAATTCCGGATCCGTTCCTGATATCAAGCATCCCCTCATCGGCAAGGCGCAAGGCCGCCTTGCGGAATGTCACATAGGTGACATTGTGTTTTTTTGCAAGCTGATCCATTGAAGGCAGTCTGGAATTCGGAGCATATGCCCCCTGTATGAGTTCATTGCGGAAGTTATGGTAAACCACCTCCGCCCTGTAACCAAGCTGTGTAATTCCGGACATTCCAGATCCTCCAAATTTAAAATTTCACTGGACAGTGAAATTTTTATTGGGCTATTTTACTATCTCGACAACGAAGTCTCCGATCAGGAACTCCCCTTTTACTGCTGGCTGTATGTCAAGGCCGTTCGGATCCGCCACTGTGGTGAACAATATGGAAGTTGTTTCATGTCCTATATTGTCTATGGTCACATCATATTTGGCTAACTTGTCGTTAAGCTGGACCATCTTGAACGCCGTGCCGCCGCCAGGTCTCACCATGGACAGGTTATTAGAGCCGGAAAGACTTTTCGCGGTGAAGGACATTTTCACCTTTTCTCCCTTTTGGGCGGAAACCTTCAATTTTCCCATAATGCCGCAACGGTGGCTGTTGGAGTCAAGTTTTCCGGTAATCAGGGAGGGATCAATTGTGATATGGGAAAATTCCTTGCCGTCAACCGTCTCTTTTTTCAAAAACTTGTCGAAGGACTGTTCTTTCCCGTCAACAGTAACCCATGTTGTCAACTCCGTAAAACCTTGTCCCGTTGCAGGCTTGCCGTCTTCAGCCATTGCAAGATTCTGCCCGACAATGCCTGCGACCATGAGCAATCCGACTATGAATGTTTTCATCAATTATCCTCCTTTTTGCCTGTGATTATATGACATTTTTTTTCAAATGTCAAGCAGTTTTATATAGCTTATATATAGATTATTTTAAATATCTTTATATTCAATGTGTTTTAGCCAATTGAGTAGGGCGGTCATTCCTGGCCGCCATCCGCCGCGGCGGATCGGGCTCCCTTCGACAAGCTCAGGACACAGAAAGCCCAACATGCCTTTAAGGTGAGTTTCTTTGAACTCATCCAAAATGGAAGAGGTGGAAGAGGCTGTTCGGTTCGCACTTGGAATGAATTAGGGGAACCTCTAAAAATTGGCATATGGCGCGAGACAGGAGATTATGGAGAGTCGGCATCCCCCTTCGCCCGAGAGCTTCGGGGGACAGGAGGAGCAAACGCCGGGAGCAGCCCCGTTGCGGGCTGTGACTGGATTTGCGACGATGGCGGAATCCATAAGAATCTGTCTCCCTTCCGGCTTCGCTGGGATGCTACGCCGGGACAGGTCGGGTTGCGGATCTTTTTGGCTCAAAGAAGAATGTTCCTCTCTCGGCGTATCTACTCGATACGCCTACGTTCGGAAATTCTTTTTGAGCTTTCAAAAATCTTCCGCAACGCGCCACATGCGAATTTTTAGAGGTTCCCTAAAGCAATCAGCTCGAAAGAACCAAGAAATTGCCTCAGATGACAAAAACGATAAAATAAAAAAGGATATATGATGAACAGGTTTATCTTCAAATGCATGGTCGCGGTTTTATTTTTCTCATGGGTGAATCTGAAAGGCGATGGACTGCCGGAAGGGACAAGATTCTATGTGAACAACAAAACCGGCTCAGACGATTTCAACGGTCTGGCAGCGAATCCGGATGAAAACAAGTCCGGTCCGTTCAAGACAATCATGCAGGCGGTGGCAAAGTGCTCTGTCGGCGCACGGATAGAGATCGCCAACACCGGAACCGACTACAGGGAAAGCGTATCCATCGAGGGATTTAAGAAAGGCCGCGCCGAAACACCTCTTATCATCAATGGAAACGGCGCATATGTCACCGGACTTGTCGAGGTCGCCAAGGATCAATGGTTTCTTCTAAAAGACGACATCTACTATTTCCCGAACAAAGTGGGCGGCGCCGACCTCAAGCCTCGAGCATGGTATGAGCGCAAGATCGGAGATGCCGTCTACGGCATAATGCCCAACAGCAACTGGCTCGGTTTTAAAAAACATCCGGGATGGTTCACAGAAAAGGATGCCCCCGAGATATTCATGCTGAACGGCAAACCCGGCCCGAATGTGCTAAAACTGGAAGACATCCCGCCAGGCGGTTTTTTCTATGATGCGCAGGCTTCGACAGTCAAAGAGCTTCCCGGTCAGCGCTGCCTCTTCTTCCGTCTGCCAGCCGACAAGAAACTTTCCGAATGCGTGGTCGAACTCCCTCTGAACAAGGGCGTCTACGTGAGCGACGACTATGTGACCGTGTGCAATATCGGCTCGAAATATTCGCAGGACGACGGCTTCGCGGGTTTCTGGGGACAGGGCGTTGTCCTCAAGAATATCCATGCCCTCTTCAACTGCGACCAAGGAGTCTCCTTCCACGGCAACAGCACCACCCTGATCGACGGCGCGCTGATCGAGCGCAATGCCGGTTGCGGCATCGTAGATGTGATGTCCTGCACCACTATATATCGGAACGTGACTGTCAGGGAGAACTATCCGGCCGGGGCGATTTTCAGCGGATTCGCACACGCAATGTATGGCAGCAGGATCATGGACAACAGCGGCATGCAAGTGGAGTTTAGCAAAGGCGCCTCGGGAAGCCTGGTCAACTGCCTAATCGTCGGCCGCGGGGCGAAAACTCCCGGGGTGAGCATGGAGAACGGAAGGATTGAACGCTGCACAATCCTCGACAGCAGCACAGGTGTCCGCCTGATAAAGGGCGGCTCGATAAAGAATTCCATCATCTCAAACTGTACAACAACCCTGGATGTCGGAAAGACCGCATCCGAGTCCGTTTCTGTCGACAAGACTATTCTCGGGCTTGGAGAAGCGGTCTTCGACGGGAAGAGAATAAACCAGGAGACCTGGCCGGAATTCGCGAAAACCGCAAAGGGATTGACCGGCGCGATCATCGACACTCCAACACTGGAAGGTCCGCTTTTCCTTCTGCCAAAGGATTCGCCTCACATCAAGGCCGGCGAAAACGGGATGCCCCCTGGCGCGAATCTGCCGCCAGACACCAATTGGAAAACCCAAGAGGTGAAATAGAATTGGAATGGTGCTAAGATAAGGGGCATTTGAGAGTAGCGCGGGTCTATTTGACCCGCGAACTTCGGGTCAGATAGACCCGAGTTACCTCTGTAGAAATTTTTAACTTAGCAACATTCAGATAGAATTGAATATCTAATGTCCTAGTGAAGGAGCAAGAGGGAACAATCGAATTACGAATATCGAAGTATCATGGGAAAGTGCGGGAAAATTGATTAAAGATAAAGTGGTAATTTAGTTGGAGTTCACAGCTTTAGCGTGTCTTGATTGGAATTAAAATTACCATTGGATATTGGACATTCCTTGTTGGATATTGGATATTCATAACCTTGGCGTTAAATTAGCCAGTTACGCCGGAATTTTTCGACATCACCGACTCGACAGCATAGATTCAATGTAGTACAGGCGTCTCGCCTGTTCTTGTTCTTTAATAAATCACAGGCGAGACGCCTGTGTCACATTCTTTACACTGTTAAAATTAAAGGAGACAAAAATGGGTGCGAGAAAGATATCTGGAATCAAAGAGATCGACGGTTATGATGTACTGGTCGCAGGCGGAGGCCCCTCCGGCTTCTGCGCGGCCGTAGAGGCGGCAAGGTCGGGAGCAAAGGTGCTGCTGGTCGAGGCCACCGGAATGCTCGGGGGAATGGCGACTGCCGGGCTTGTTCCCGGCTGGTGCGGCTTCCACGACGGGGAGAAATTCATACACCGCGGCATCGCCAAGGAGATTCTCGACGGCCTCCGCGCCTATGCCGGAAAAACTCCCAGCGACGACATCAAGGACCAAGGCAGCATTGATCCTGAGGCCATGAAGATTCTCATGGACCGCATCGCCACAGACAGCGGTCTCGACCTTCTGTTCTTCACGACACTGGTGGGAGTGGAACTTGCAAAAGGAGGGATTGTCAAAGAGGCAATAATCGCCAACAAGGACGGACTTTCCGTTGTTAAGGCGAAACTCTTCATCGACTGCACCGGCGACGCCGACCTCTGCCATTTCGCCGGCGCAAAAACAGTAAAGGGCGACAAGGACGGCGACATGCAGCCTGTCTCTCTCTGCATGGTGATGGGGGGAACCTCGAAGGAAGGCGCACCGGAGAATTTCAGACAGCTCATAATCGACGACCCTGAATTCCCGCTCATCAAGGACGACTTCTTCTATCCGGGTTTCCGCATGAACAGCGGACACCTCTGGGGAGTTGACGGTTCCGATGCCAGAAGCGTTACAAAGGCCATGATCGACGGACGCCTTGAGGCGAAACAGTTCCGCGACGCCTTCAGAAAACATCTTCCTGCATCAGGCACTGCGGAGCTTATCCAGACGGCTACCCTGCTGGGCGTCCGCGAGACCAGGCGCATTATCGGCGAATACGTCCTCTGCTTCGAAGACTTCCATGCGCGCCGCCGTTTCAAGGACGATATCTCATTCAACAGTTTCTTCATAGACATCCATCCGTCCTGGGCGAATCGCCTCCGCGAACGCAAAGGCGAATGGAATTGGGCGAAGGAGAAACTTGACTCCAGATACGCCAAAGGCGAATTCCACGGAATCCCCTATAGATCCCTCCTGCCACAGGGCCTGAAGAACGTGATCGTCGCCGGACGTTCGGTCTCTTCCGACCGCGAAGTGCAGTCCGCCATCAGGGTCATGCCGCCCTGCATGACTATGGGACAGGCCGCCGGCGCGGCCGCCGCGCTTCTCGTGAAACAGGGAGCCGACGACTTCCGCAAGGTCGACACTGACGCCCTGCGCGCCAAACTGAGGGCGGAAGGCGCCTTCCTCCCGTAAAATTAGGCGGACAAAGCACTGCAAATCTGAATAATTTGAACATCGAACATCCAACTTTGAACATTCAACATCGAATGAAAGCATAGCTGGCAGGTGGTAATTAAGTTGGAGTTCAAGCTTTAGCTTGTCTTAATGATTCGAGCTGATTGCAAAACACAAGAAAATGCTGTTGCCGGAATATCTCTTGTTGGTGTTCACAACTTTAGTGTGTCTTCATATTTAATACCTAAGACACGCTGAAGCCGTAAACACCAACGAAAGCAATCAGCTCAATAGAGGCAATTTTGAAATTGCCTCATTTTTATGGATTTTAAGATTTTATTGATGATTCAGCCTCGGCGGAAGAATCACTCCAAATGCGAATTTCGCAATCCGCAGAAGATAAAGTTGCCTCCAGATTCTTTAATTAGCACAGGCACTTGTCACGTCGGACGACTGTGACCCTGCCTGTAATTCCTCCCATTCGCTCTTTCAACTCTTTCAACGTCATCCACACCGATTATTTTCTCTCACAGAGGCACAAAGGCACGGAGATATTTTTTCAATTTTCCCGTTGATCAGCCTTGTTATTCCGTCTTTCATCAAGGCCTCACCGAAATTCAATAAGTTATATCTTTCCGATTGCATTTTATGTTAAGTTGCTATCAAAAAGCACGTAAACAGAGTGACGTGGTTTACCCGCCTCCGGCGGCGCCAAAGGCGACCAGGGCTATAACAAATCCAAGCTGTAGCCGCGTCACTCTGCTGACGCGTTTCTTTCCCGATGAATGCAATTTGGTATTAATTCATCTTTGTGTCTCCGTGCCTTTGTGAGAGAACATCTTTATCTTAAATCCGGCCAAATCCTGTTGAATATGAAAAAAACAATAAAACATATCTTATTAAAAAGCCTTCGCCATCTTCCTTTATTAACTCTGGTATTTATACTCAACGGATGTTATTGCACCTCTTATATTGATAACCTTGGCAAGACAAAACCTGAATTCAGGATAAAGCAGATATTTGAAGACCCAGAGCAAAATATTATATGTGAAGCTAAATTTTCACGTAAGTCTTTAAACCATTACGACTTAAAAGAAGATATTGGCACAAGATTCCTGATTTTAAATGCAATAAGTACAAAAAAGATATTAAAAAAGGAAGTAAAAGAATTGTCGTTGTATGAAGTGAAAGCAGAAATGATATTTCGATGGGTATCAGAAAATAAAATTCAATTAATTGTGAATATAAATTACTTCCCTAAAACGGAGGAAGAAGCTAAAATTTCAAATAAATGGTATGTTTATCCCCTAGACATAATAAATAAAATTGAAAATCCAAACATGCCAAAATATTTAATATCAAATGAAACCGACAATGTTCAATATAAATATTCTGGCTCTCACCTGCCATGCACAATAGATGGGAAAACATACGATATCGATATTGTTTTTCACTCTGAAGAGATATATCAGGAGAAATGGGAATATCCTTTGAAAGTTTTATATGTCCCTGCGGTAGCTTTGGATATTGTTGCTTTTCCATTCGCATTCGTTTTTCTTAATTATTTTTGTCATTTTTAAAAAGATGAATATAAAATTCTAACAAATGCCTTCTGGTAATCCTGCTTCGCAGGATGCCAGAGGCCTAGACGTTATAGAGAAACATGATTCATGTTGAAACATCTTGCGGAGGGATTACAGTATCTTCAAATCAAGGAGTTTATCATGCAAGCAATAATCAGTGAAAAGCAAAATATTTTAAAGACTGTCCAAAATCTTCCAGATAACACTTCAATTGAAGAGGCAATGGAGCGGCTCTATCTTCTTTTCAAGATTGAAAAGGGATGTCATCAAGCCGACTCTGGCAAATCCGTCTCTCACGCGGAAGCCGGAAAGCGGTTGAAAAAATGGCTGAAATAAGATGGACTTTTCAGGCATTGGACGATTTAGAGGCAATTGCCAATTTCATCGCACGAGACAGCACACATTATGCCCAGCTTTTCGCCGCTAAAGTTTTTGATGCAGTTAGTCGAATTGAGTTACTCCCTGAATCAGGCAGAGTTGTTCCTGAAATAAAACAGAAGAATATCCGTGAGATAATACTTGGAAATTACCGGATTATCTATAGGCTGAAGACTGATTACGCGGAAATCCTCACAGTTTATCACAGTTCAAGATTGCTGGATGTAGATTCCATACAATCAAACTCAGACATTACTTGAAAACCGCGCCTGATTCACAATGTTTAAATCAGTCTAATTAAATCGACCACAGGAAATTCAGAAACAAACTTGATTAACCCTGGAGATTTTGAATGTATAAGATGTGTCCACCTGCAGTTTTCGCTCATGAGAGCGTAATGAAGAACAAGACGTACCGGGCCCGTGTCGAACGTGTCGTGAAGGCGCTGGAGGAGCCGCGTGAAATCGAAACATACACCGACGATCAGCTGCCGATGCTGATCCGGGAGCGGGGCCTTCTCGAACGCCGGGTCTCCATGGGCACCCTTCCCGAAGTCAAGGATCCGATCCTCCTTTTCAACACATTCCGCTTTCAGGATGAAGAAGCTGCCAGGGCTCGCGGCAAACGATTCGCTGAAGAAGGGTTAAAGGTCGGCAACGACCTTCTCGGACTGGATGCGTTTCACTGGGCCAGTTACAACCTCGAATGCGACCCCGACCGCGCGCACAAGGTCTGCCGGCCATGCTGGCGCATTCATCTCCAGACAGGATGTTTGCACCGCTGCTCCTATTGCGGTCTGGGCGGACTCCTGGTGAGCATGGTCAATGTGGACGAGTACTGCATTCACCTGAAAAAACTCATAGACCTGCATCCTTGGCAGAAGACGTATCTGCTGGACGATGATGCGGATCCGCCCGGGATGGAACCGGAGCTGGGCTGCCTTGCAGAGCTGATTGAATTTTTCGGCACCCTCAAAGACCGTTACCTGATAATCCACACGAAAACATGGAATACGGACTGGCTCCGCGGCCTCAAGCACAACGGCAACACCATCCTCGTGTGGAGCCTCAGCGGTTCGACGCAGAGCCGTTTCATTGAACCGAACACAGGGACGACCGAGGAACGCATCGAGGCGGCGCGTGTCGCCGAGGAGGCGGGTTATCCCATCCGTTACAAATTCAAGCCCATCATACCTGTGAAGAACTGGCGGCGCGATGCCACCGAGGCAGTCGCCCTCGCCCTCTCCAAAACACATCCCGACGTAATCAGCCTCTGCTGCCTGATGTGGATGGACATTGACGCAATGAGGAAACGCCTGGCTCCTGTTATCGACCTCCTGGATCCGGACTTCCTCAGGATGGCCGAGGAATATCGGGGCGGTGTAAATAACCCCAAAACCCAGCCGTTCCCGGACAAGGCCCGGACAATGATATACGAACATTATCTGGCGGAGATCCAGAAGCGCAATCCGTCGATCCCCGTTTCCCTTTCAACGGAAAGCTGGCAGATGTGGTCACAGTTCGCACCGAAACTGGGAATGACGGCCACCGACTATGTCTGCGGCTGCGGACCACAGGCGGTGCCTGGGCTGACAAAACTCGACTGCCACCCGTTCACATCGGCCGTACGCAACGACGGCGGAATGGTCCCCGGTGTGAATCCTCCATACGACCCTGCGCACAGCGGGTACAGCCCGGAGGATGAATAGGATTATATGACTGCAAGACACCATACACAGATTGACGTGAAAAAATGCGGGGCGGTCGGCGACGGGGTTGCCGACGACACCGCAGCCATGCAGAAAGCCCTGGACGGAGGTCAGCGTACCGTCTTAATTCCGCCGGGGATTTACAAGATCAGCGCCGCGTTGAAAGTCGATTCGCAAACTTCGATCAGCGCCGATCCCGGAGCCGTCATCCACCTGGCAAATCATGCCGGAACAGACATTGACGTCTTCCTGCTGACAAACCGCGATTTCGCAGTCGGCAACGCCGACATCAGCGTGGAAGGCGGGATCTGGGACGGAAACAGCCGCTACAACCCGCGCGGAAGGGAAGGCGATCCCAGGGGTTACACCGGTTCGGCGATCAATTTCATCAACGTCCGCCGTCTTGGAATCCGGGGCGTGACCATCCGCAATCCCGAGGCGTTCTCAATACGTATCTGCAAAGTGGAAGATTTTGCTATAGAAGACATCAGCTTGGACCACTCAATCATCCGTCCCAACCAGGATGGAGTGCACGTGAACGGTTTCTGCCAGCGCGGTGTCATCCGAAACCTGCGGGCGCTGACACCGAGCACGCCCAACGACGACATGGTGGCGCTGAACGCCGACGATGCGGAAGACCGTGTCATCAATCTCGGCATGAAGTGCGGCCCCATCCGCGACATTGCGGTGGAGAACCTGCAGGCGGACGACGCCTACACATTCGTACGCCTTCTCAGCGTCCACCAGCTGATCGAAAACATCACTGTCAGCAACGTTTCCGGGGGATGCCGGGTCAATGCGATCAACCTCGACCGCTGGCGTTTTCCCGCGGGATCGGGAAACATTCGCAATGTCACGCTGCGCAACTTCTCGGTCCGGAAAATGCCCGGCGGCGAACACGCACACTGGTCGGAGAAGGCCCCGCTCATCCCGATCCAGTCCGCAGTGCGCGGACTGCGCATAGAAAATTTCAGAAGGGATCCGGACAACGGGTTGCAGGCCCCTACGCTGGACATGGACAACGGACGGAAGAACAGCATGCAGCTGGAAGGGGCTTCCGGCGAGCATGACGGAGACAGATTCATTATCCGTCACAGCGGATTCTCACTCTTTACTCTGGATTCCTCCGGCCTCTGACAGCAGAAGATTTTAGGACTTAACCGGCTCCACCGGGATTTAAAATTATCATTGACAGGATAACAGGATTTTCTATGATATTTAATTCAGTTATTTCCGTTATTCCTAGATTAAGTTTCACTCTATCCCGAAGGGATAAAGTAATATAGCCTGTGGTTTCAACCACAGGTAGATCATACACCACCCCCCATCCGTCTTGAAGAGACGGAGTTGTTTTTAAGGAGCAAAAACAAAAATACGAGTATACTCCGTCCATTCAGGACGCAATCATCATGATTACAGCCCCTATGGTTGAAACCATAGGCCTTTACTTTGGCCTTTTTATTCTAAGAAACAAATTATTTTTGAAAAAACACTTATTTACCTCTTGTTTTTTTTCATTTAAGAACTAGTTATATAACTAGTTCTTAAATAAGGAGATACGAACAATGGGCTACAGGACAAAGGTTCAGCTGATCAAGCGCGAGAGCAGCGAGCAGTGGTACGTCAATTTTCCGATGGTGCTGGCGCAGGCGATGGAGTTCGAGAGGGGCGAGGAGGTCGAATGGGTCGTCACGGAGGACGGCACGTTGATTCTGACCCGCCCAAACGCAAGGAACCGTACGGCGCTAAAAAAAACGAAAGCCGGAAAAAGCTGACCGAAGAGTTTCAGCATCTGTGGGCGAAGTGCAGGCCCGCCTTTTCACAGCGACGCTGCTGGCAGAAAGCCGGTGAACTTGCACTCTGTAACCTGATCAGTTTCGGCAGGCACACGATAACCGGAATGCTGAGCGCCTCGGGCCGTCAGGACACGGACTGGAGTGCGGCATACCGGCTGTTTGAAAAACGGAGGGTAGATACTGGAGTCATGTTTGAAGTCCCGTTGAAGACACTGGTTGATTCATTGCCACCTGGTTCCCCGGTTATCGGAGCCATCGACGATACGCAGTTGCGGAAAACCGGTAAAAGGGTTTATGGCACGGCGTGGAAAAGGGATCCGCTGGGGCCGAAATTCAACACCAACTTCGTGTGGGCGCAACGCTGGCTGCAGATTTCCGTCGCCCTTCCTGAGGCAAATGGCCGATGCCGGGCGATTCCGGTTGATTTCCACCATTGCCCGAGTGCCAAAAAGCCCGGGAGGAAGGCCGGACTAGAGGAGATATCCGAATACAGGAGACAGCAGAAGGCGATGGCGATGCCGCTGCTGGCGGTTGCCAGGCTTGGAAAGCTCAGGGAGCGAATTCCGACGGAACGGAGACTTGTCATAAGCGGAGACGGAGCCTACACAAACAGGACTATTTGCCGCCATCTGCCCCCGAACACCGTGTTTCTCGGGCGCATACGCAAGGACGCAAGGCTGTTCGCCTCGCCGGATGAATCCCCAGCCAGAGGACGGAAATGCGTCTACGGACAGCAAATGCCCACTCCGGAGGAAATCCGCCAGGACGAGCAAGTCGGATGGAGAGAAGTCAAAGCCGCAACCGGAGACAAACTGCACACATTTAAAATCAAAACCGTAAAAAGAGTGAGGTCGAAAATTTCGGGGAACCAGGATCTAAAACTGATAATTGTCCAGCCCCTGCGTTACCGCCTGAGTGCGAAAAGCAAACTGCTCTACCGCGAGCCCGCGTATATCGTCTCCACGGATCCGGAACTGGACGAGGAGAAAATCCTGCAGTGGTACCTGTGGCGCTGGGAGATTGAACTCAACTTCCGCGATGAAAAAAACATCTTCGGCATCGACGAGGCGATGGTCAGGACAAAGGATGCGGTCGAAACACTGCCTCCTTTCATCGCGTCTTCCTATGCAATGCTTTTACTGGCGGGACGCAAGTCCGTCGGAGAAGACACAACAAATCTTATTGCCCCGAAGTGGCGCAATCCTGCTTCCATTTCGAGGCCATCAACCAACCACTACCTTTCAAGAATGAGGCAGGAAATTTTCCAGATGTTCGCCAAAAACAATTTTGAAGGCTTCAGGGAACACCATCTGCAATCCCAGAACACGTTTTTATTCATGCCGAACATCCAGTCCGTTGTCGTTTCGGCAAGAAAATGAGCATTGATTAAAGAAATCAAATTTGCTTTATATAAAATAAAAGGCCAAAGTAAAGCCCTATGGTTGAAACCATAGGCTATATTACTGCACGCTTTCAG